>RGZB01000105.1 GCA_010031735.1 Pseudomonadota bacterium
ACCCACCCCCACCGGGATTCATACCGGATACCAGATAAAGTCCTTCGACAGACCGTTCATTTGGGTGTGCAAATACCTTTGCCGGAGAAAGAAAAAGGAGTGCGAGCGGGAGAATACGAATAAGTTTCAACACCATACTTCTACTCCCCACACTTTCCTGTCTTTTTCTCTATTTAGCGCTGTACCGAATGCCATTGATACGTTAAACAAATTTTATGCCACTGCAACCGATTTTCATCCACCTGCGCACGCACAGCGCCTATTCCCTTTCCGAGGGTGCCATTCAGGTCAAGGATCTGGTGAAGTTGGCCGTCAAGAACAAGATGCCCGCACTGGCGCTCACCGACACCGGCAATCTGTTCGGTTCACTCGAATTCTCCGTGGCAGCCGCCGAAGCGGGTGTACAGCCCATCATTGGCGTAAGCCTCTCGCTCGTCGAAAAAGAGCCGGTGACGCTGAAGGAATCCTTCTCGCGCATCTTGCTCCTCGCTAAAAATGATAAGGGCTACAAAAACCTGCTCCATCTCGTGAGCCTTTCCTTCACCGAGAGCCGGAGCCTACTGCAACCGGCCGTGGCTTTCGCCGATCTTGAAGGACACACCGAGGGATTGATTGCACTCACCGGTGGCACCGATGGACCGCTCGCCAAACCGCTCCTGCAAGGCCAGCAGGAAGTGGCGCGCCGCATACTCGGCGGGCTGCAAGAGCGCTTCCGAGACAATCTCTACATAGAGTTGCAGCGGCATGGCATCAAGGAGGAGCAGGCGATTGAAAAAAGCCTCGTCGATCTCGCGATGGAAAACGATATCCCGCTGGTCGCGACGAACGACGTCTATTTCACGGACGCCGAAATGTTCGAAGCGCATGACGCACTCATCTGTGTTGCGGATGGCCGTTATCTCGCCGAAGAGAATCGCCGTCGCTTCACCCCCGAACACGGCTTCAAATCCGCCGATGATATGGCCAAACTCTTCGCCGATATCCCCGAAGCGATCGCCAACACGGTCGTGATCGCGAAACGTTGTGGTGTCATGAGCGAACAGCGTAAACCCATGCTTCCCACTTTCACCACCGAAGCCGGGCGCTCGCAGGAAGACGAGCTCCGACATATCGCGACCGAGGGCCTGAAGAAGCGTCTGACACAAGTGCAGCCCGCCGCTACGGAGCAAGCCTATTTCGATCGTCTCGATTTCGAGATGAACGTCATCAATAAGATGGGTTTTGCGGGTTACTTCCTGATCGTATCGGATTTCATCCGCTGGGCGAAGGCAAATGGCATCCCGGTGGGTCCAGGGCGCGGTTCGGGTGCAGGCTCTGTGGTGGCGTGGACGATGGAGATCACCGACCTCGACCCGCTCCGCTTCGGGCTGCTCTTCGAGCGTTTCCTGAACCCTGAACGTGTCTCGATGCCTGACTTCGACGTGGACTTCTGCCAGGATCGCCGCGACGAGGTGATCCGCTACGTGCAGCAGCGTTACGGCCGCGACCGCGTCGCACAGATCATCACTTTCGGTAAACTGCAAGCACGTGCAGTATTGCGCGACGTGGGACGCGTGCTGCAGATGCCGTACGGTCAGGTCGACCGCATCTGCAAGATGATTCCGTTCAACCCGCAAGCACCCGTGACGCTTTCGGAAGCGATCGAGATGGATTCCGAACTGCAGAAGGAGCGCGACAGCGACCCGTCGGTCGCACGCCTGCTCTCGATCGGTCTCAAACTCGAGGGCTTATACCGCCATGCCTCCACCCACGCGGCCGGTGTGGTAATCGCAGGCCAGCCGCTCACCGAACTCATCCCGCTTTATTACGATCCGCGTTCGGATATACCCGTCACGCAATATGCGATGAAGCATGCCGAGATGGCGGGTCTCGTGAAATTCGACTTCTTAGGCTTGAAAACACTGACCCTCATCGATAACGCCTGCAAACTGATACGTGATGCCGGAGGTTCGATCGAGATCGAGAAGATCCCGTTCGATGATAAGCCTACCTACGCAATGCTTGCCAAGGGTGACACCACCGGCGTGTTCCAAATGGAATCGGCAGGCATGCGCGATGCGCTCCGCAAGATGAGGCCGGATACGATCGAGGATATTATCGCGCTCATCTCGCTGTACCGTCCGGGACCGATGGAAAACATCCCGACCTACATCGCCCGCAAGCATGGCCGCGAGAAACCGGATTACCTGCATCCGAAACTGGAAGGGATACTCAAAGAGACCTTCGGCGTCATCATCTACCAAGAGCAGGTGATGCAGATCGCGCAGGTGCTCTCCGGCTACACACTGGGTGGCGCAGACTTACTCCGCCGTGCGATGGGTAAGAAGATCAAAGCGGAGATGGATGCGCAGGAAGCCCTCTTCGTCGACGGCGCGAAGAATAATAACGTCGATCCCGAACAGGCCAAAAGCATCTTCGAGCTGGTCGCGAAATTCGCCGGCTACGGCTTCAACAAATCGCACGCAGCGGCGTATGCCGTGATCGGCTACCAGACCGCGTACCTAAAAGCGAACTTCCCGGTCGAATACTACACCGCCTCGATGAATATCGACATGGGCGATACCGACAAGATCAACACCTACCGCCGCGAAGCGATGAAAGCGGGCATCACCATCCTGCCGCCCGACATCAATCGATCGGGTGCACAATTCATCACCGAACGTTTAGCCGAACCGAAACCCGGTGGGCGTAAACGTGCCATCCGTTATGCGCTTGGTGCCCTCAAAAACG
>RGZB01000106.1 GCA_010031735.1 Pseudomonadota bacterium
ACCGCATGCTGTTCGAGATGAACCTGGACACCGGTATCTCTTACAGTTCCTGGAACGATGACAAAGTTCCGATGCAAATCCGTTTCCGAATTTACTCTCAGATCGAAAGCCTTGCCCCGAATAGCGTCGTCCTCAAAGCTCGCAGCAGCTCCCTTGCGATCGGAATTCCGCGCTCCGGTTATTCCGAATACTCGGCCGGCGGGGAACATCCAACTCGGCGTTACCTTTTCCTGAAGTCTAACGAGAAGAGGTGTCGCTAATTTCTAGGGGCTAAAGTAGCGGCGAAAGCGCGGCCCTTAAGCTCATGACAGATGAATTGGGATCAAGATCCGGGTCAAAATGAATACCCAAAAATCCTAATTCATCAGCAGCACTTACGTTGTTCAGGGAATCATCCACGAAAACTACCCGAGTATCTCTTGCTCCTAACTTTTGCTTGAGGCAGCGAAAGAAGTCAGGACTTGGCTTAACAAACCCAAGATCTGAGCTTGCAAAAACTTCAGAAAACAACTCCTGCACTTCAGGCAAATTCCGTAGAAAATTGGCCCTGACCTTATCCTGGTTAGTCGCGATAAAAAGTTGATGCCCTTGCGATTTCAAATCGCGAAACAATCCAAGAACATCAGGATGCCAATTGAGGTCTTTAGAAAGCCAATAATCAATAAAGGTATCAACTGAGATAGTGAGGTTGTGCTGTCTGAATAAGGAAGCCAAATGCCTTTCGAAAGCTTCGTTTCCAACGAGGATATCGGTCCATTGGGTCGTGGGGAAAAGTTTCGCTTGGATCTCTTTTGAAAGTCCCAGATCAGACTCAATCGTTTGTTGCCAAACAAATGTCTTGTCCGAGCGACGTGACCTAACGATCACACCGTCGAAATCAGAAACGATAATACCCATGCAGTCGAATATAACGGGGCTTCGAGAGAGTTCGCAAATCCAATCCTTTGGACCCACCTGCCGCGCATCATTTGCCTAGCTCAAGCGAGCTGATTTACAAAACTCCGCGTGAGTCGAGTTCTCAATTTTGCCCAAGGACCCAAGGCGAAGTCTGGTCCGCGGGAGAAACAAAAAAGCCCACGCATCCGGCAAAGGACGCATGGGCTCAAGGGTTCGTGATCTTCAAAAGTCTCATCAAGCGCGAGAAGCATTTCGGAAGCAAAAAAGAAGCATCATCACGACATTTCATGAGGTCTCATGAAATTTTCGGCTCGGGTTTGTCAGGCCCTTTCTTTGCGGCTCTTCTCCAGTGAGTGTGGGTTATTGAGCAGTGAGTGAGGCATAGGGTCCCAGATTTCTTGGATTAAAGTTGAAGTTGCGAAGCCCAACTTGAACCAAGAAAGGAAGCCAAATGCCCCACCCACCAGAGATTCTATCCGAACGTCTTCTTTTGCCCGAGCTGAAATTAAGACGAGTGATCTACAATCGCGATCACCTGTACGTGTTCGTTGAGAAAGAAAGCTCCGGCGAAGTGTGCCCTGGTTGCGCGGGGTTTTGCGTGACCGGCTATGACACACGCCAGGTGCGTGTGAAAGACGAGCCCATCCGCGAAAGGAAGGTCATCCTCTACATCCGCAAACGCCGCTTCTTTTGTCGGCCGTGTGGACGCGTCTTCATGGAGCCCGTGGGCGGGATCATGCCGCGGCGGCGCAGCACGCAGCGCTTTCGCCGGGCCGTGCTCTTAGCCTGCGAGAACTTCTCGAGCATCAAGCGCGTGAGAAAGAAGTTCAACGTTTCGGCCTCGTTCGTGTACACGGCGCTTTACGAACAGCTGGAGCTTAGGCGCCGCACGCGGCTTTACCCCTTCACGTCGGCCATCGGCATCGACGAGCACGCCATGAAACGCAACCGAAAGTACGGGCACGTGGAATTCAATACGATCGTCGTTGATCTTAAGAACCACCGCCCAATCGAAGTGATTCCCGGTAAAGATGCGGCGACTTTGCGTCAGTGCCTCGATCCCATCGCGGGGCCCGAAAACGTGAGGTGGGCGGTCATCGACATGTGCGACCCTTACAGGAAATTCATTCGCGGATACTTCCCGAACGCGCAGATCGTGGCCGATAAGTTCCACGTCCTGCGGCTCATCACGCCTATCCTCAATCGCGCTCGCATCGAGATTACCGGCGACCAAAGATCCAACCCCGTTCGCAGGCTTTTGCTGCGCAAGCGCGAAACCCTGAGCTACTTCGAGCGAAGCGCCCTGGATAAATGGCTCGAGCACCATCCGCAGATGCGCGAGGTGTATTTTTACAAAGAAGCGCTTCGAAGGTTTTACCGCTGCCGCGGACGCGATCGAGCTAAGCGTTCCCTGATTGCGCTCCTTGACCACATGGCAGCAAGCCAATTGCCCGAAATTAAACGCCTGCGGAGCACGCTCAAACGCTGGCTCGATGAAATCCTCAATCACTTCAGCTCCGGCCTCACCAACGCCCAAACCGAAGGCTTCAACAACAAAGCAAAGGTTGCAAAACGAATGGCTTACGGATACCGATCACAAAATAATTTTAGGCTTCGCGTACTAAACGCCTGTGCTTAATCCGCTTTTCGCGCACGCCCACACTTACGAGAGTAGAACCGTAGAACCGAAACTTCCGTAGAAGTTGGCGTCCCCACGGGGATTCGAACCCCGGTCTGCTCCGTGAAAGGGAGCTGTCCTAGGCCTCTAGACGATGGGGGCAGCAAAGTAATTCTATAAGCGGGCAACGCGATTCGAACGCGCGAC
>RGZB01000107.1 GCA_010031735.1 Pseudomonadota bacterium
CGGACCAGGGGTTGCCATAATCCCACTCCTTTGGGTTGGCGGCTACCGTGTCGGCATGATGCACAAGACACAGACCGTTGGCGCCTTCACCCAATCGAGCGATCAGCACAGGGCCCCCACGAGTCTTTAGGGCTTGATACGAGATGCCTTCTTTGTCTAGGGTTTTTTCAACCCACGCCAAGCTCTCCTCGACCGTGCTTTTTTGCAGGTAGCCTTGAAGAAACCGAACGGTCTCCGAGACAGGTGCGGGTTTTGACGGCGCGATGACTGATGGCTTCGCCGTACATCCCACGACGGCTAGGTATACGGCGACCATTCCTATAATGGTCGCTTTTTTCTTCCGCCTTGCCATGACCTCGTTAACAAACATGATAAAAGGAATCGGTTTTCCTTCGTTCGGTGCGTTGGTTGTGGGAAATGAGCGACGAGTCCGCCTACCGTATCCCAAGGATGCTGCTGGAAATCCGCTTTGCCGGTGGTGTAGGGGTCCGGTCACGCCTCCACGGAAATCGTGGTGTGGGGATGCGTGTGTCGATGAGTATAGGTTAAGGTATGATTCGACTTATCAGCGTCGAATCGTTCTTAAGCGAGACAAAGGCGTTTGTGCGGGCTGCGGACTGGATTGCCTGGAGCTAGCTCGTTTGGTTGTCCGGACACACCGCGAAGTCGGTTATGAAGAGGCCGTTCAAAAGCTCATAGACGCGGGTCTCCGTTCCACGGATCTTCGGTGGAAAGGTTGGCGAAAGGATCGTCTTCATCCGTTATGGCAAGCGGACCATATCGTACCGGTCGTAGAGGGTGGGGGCGGCACTACGGTCGAAAATCTGCGTACACTTTGTAGTGCTTGCCACCGTAAGGTAACGGCAGATTTAATGGTTCGCAGGCGGGCAGCTAAAAAGCGTCAACCTGCGTAAAGCCCATCAGGAGTCAGGTTCCGCTTTCCGGATTGCTCGTTCGACCGCATGGGCTATGGATCTCCCTACGCTTGCGATATTTTGGTCGTCTCGATAGCTAAGACGGGCAATCTGAGTCTCATGGGCTTCAACGGTCGCCACGACCATAAGATCAGACCGCATGGTTAGAAATACGTTGAGGCAGCGGTGATCTTCGGCCTCAAAGTTTGCCCCGTACATGAGAGGGAACGTATCGGCATCCCCTCGGTCAAACCCCGACCCCTGATAGACAAACCCTAGAACTTGAAGAGGCTCTTGCATGGCTTCGATCACTTGCTCACACCAATTGGCGTAAGCGTCCATGACCGCCTCAAAGAGCGTGCATCCAAGAGAAAAGTGTTTCTGAATGTCCAAGGTAAGCCTCTAAGACGGCACCTAATAAAAAAGAAAGGGGGCTTCAGCCCCCTTTCTCGTTCAGCTTTCTTGGTTGTCGTTACCTGAAAGCCATCCCGTGACCCAAGTCAAACCACTGGAAACAAAGCCGGATACCGCTGTCCATGTACCCGATACGAAGCCCACAGCGGCGGACAAAAGACCTGTAAAGAACCCAATCAAACTATCCATCGTGCCCTCAAATGGAGGGCTTTCGGGTGACCCCACACAAGCGAGGGTCACCTATTGCCCTCTACTTAAGCCGTCTTATAAACGGTCCGTTGTTTGTGTCGCTCAAGCAAAATTTTCAGCTCTGCGGCAAAGTGAGCCGCCTCTGGATCCCAATCGCCGTATCGTGCAAGGTATTCTTGCACGTCGGTAAGCCACTCGACGGAAACTTCCATGTAGCTTGACGTGTCCATGAGTACATGGCTCTATCAAAGAAAAAGCCCCGCAAAACGCGGGGCTTTTTTCACTTGTCGAGGTAGGCCACTACGTCACCCAAGGTTTTGAATTTCTGGACTTCATGGTCGGGCACGTTGACGTTGAATGCTTCCTCGATCTTGAGGATGACTTCCACGAGAGCCAAGCTATCCAAACCGATGTCGCCTTCGAAAGAAGACGAAGCGGAGAGGGTTGTGGGGTCCTTATCGGCTTCTTTGGCGATAATGGCGATGAGTCGGTCGAGGGTAGACATGTGTTCCTTGTTTGGTGCGTTAGAGTACGCACAAAAGCATTACACCGCCTACTTTCGTAAAATCGCTACAACGGCGTGCCACCCAATCCACAATGCACAGCCCCACACCAGCGCACCTGCCACAAAAATGACGGCAAATTCCGACGTGTTCTCGTGAATCCAGTCTCGTGCTTTAGTCCACCTACTCATACAAGTTCAGGCGATAATTAAAGGTTTCTCGGTGTAGGGCATGAGCATGTGTTGGTCAGGTGAAGCAAGTCTCGTCATGACAACGGTGGGTCTCTCCGGAGCCCTGTGGGCCAAAAAGCAAAAGCTTCCCGCAGGTATCTGGGTTAGTCTCCTTTGGTTTACCGGTATGGAGTTCATTCAGGCGATGACCTATCGCGTGATCAACCAATGCGGTGATCCCCTCAATACCACGTTAACGTATTTTGGCTACATGCACATCGCCCTGCAAGGCTACTTCGTGCAGTGGGTCGGCTTAACATTTTCGACGGCAGAGATTCGACGTAAGTGGTTTTGGCCCGCGATGATCAGCTCTACAGTTACGGCCCTCTGGTATACGGCGATGGCTTTCTACACGCCGATTATGGGCACTCTATGCAAGCATGTTTGGTTTTGCGCTGAACAGACTTGTTCCATCCATGGG
>RGZB01000108.1 GCA_010031735.1 Pseudomonadota bacterium
ATTGCCTTCACCAGCAAAAATCACGTCGTTACCATCGCCACCATTGATGGTGTCATCGCCAACACCGGTATAGATGGTATCGTTACCTGCACCACCATCAGCGAGATCATTACCCGTGCCGCCATCGTCGATATAATCGTTACCTGCACCGCCATACATACGGTCGTTACCCGCACCACCGATCAGGGTATCGTTACCATCGTTACCGTTTAAAAGGTCATTACCATCGGAACCATAGAGCGTATCGTTCTGGTCTGCACCATTCAGCGTGTCATCGCCTGCCTGACCGTCGAGGAGGTTAACCTCGCCAGAAACGCCGGTGATAAGTTCGTTACCTGAAGTGCCAATGATAGTCGCCATATGTAGTCTCCCTGTTCGTGTGCTTTAAGGGGGGGAGTACTCTTGCACATGAATACAGTATGCCAAAAAATGATTAAAATTTTATTAACTTACCGATTAAAACAAAAATAGATTAAAATAATCATATATTTCAGATAGATAAAAAATCCATACGGCTTTTTACAAACCGATTCTAAACCCACAGATGTTAACTTTTGGTAAGCTTCTGTATCTGGCCGGATTTTAGTGGCAAGGGGCACGTTTTATGCGAAATATAGTTGTAAAATTGAGACACTTGTTCCCAAGACAAAAAAAATTCTTCTAAAATTTGATTTTTCTGTTTAATGTGCGGAGCACTTGCGTAGGATAACCTGCGATGCGGGCCTAAGGTTTGTACCCTGCTGGCTTCGAATAAGTTAACTTAAATTTAAGGACACATACTATGAAAATGACCAAACTCGCTTCTGCAGCTCTCGTTGCTGCTATCGCAACCGCAGGCCTCAGCGCGTGCAGCCACGGCGGCTCTGCTGCTGAAACCAAAGCTGTAAAAGAGCGCAACGCTTACGGCCAAGAAATCAAAGCTCACGGCAAAAACAGCTGCAAGGGCAAAGCAAGCTGCAAAGGTAAATCCAGCTGCGGTAAATAAGTAATTCACTTATTTCCAATGAATACGGAACCCCCGGCTCTTTAGCCGGGGGTTTTTCTTTGTCTGCACGCGCAATTCAGCCGTGACAGGGTATTAGAGCTGGAGTATAACTGCCGCTATGAACCGTTTTGGCTTACCCAACCTTGGCTTTGGCATGGGGTTACGCATCCCCCATTACCAGACGATCTTCGACACCAAGCCGAAGGTGGATTGGTTCGAGATCATTTCCGAGAATTTCATGGATAGCGATGGTATGCCCCGCCAGAACCTGGAACGCATCCTGCAGGACTACCCCGTCGTGATGCATGGGGTCAGCCTGTCGATTGGTTCGACCGATCCTTTGGATAAGACCTATCTAAGGCGCCTGAAAGCTCTGGCGGAATGGGTGAACCCGCCCTGGATCTCCGACCATCTGTGCTGGACCGGTGTAAAACATAAGAATAGCCACGACCTGCTCCCGGTGCCTTATACCGAAGCGTCGCTCAAACACGTGATTGGCCGTATCCGGAAGGTGCAGGATTTCTTAGGCCGTCCTATCCTGATGGAAAACCCTTCCACCTATCTCGAATTCAGCGAGTCTACGATCCCGGAATGGGAATTCCTCGCGCGTATGGCGGAAGAATCCGACTGCGGCCTGTTGCTCGATGCCAATAACGTGTATGTCGCTTGCTACAATCACCGCTACGACACCAAGGCGTATGTCGATGCCATCCCGGCTGACCGTGTGGTGCAGGTGCATCTAGCAGGCCACGACAATAAAGGCAGCCATATCATCGATACGCACGGTGGCCATGTGATCGACGAAGTCTGGAACATCTACCGCTATATTCTATCCCGAACCGGCCCTGTTGCCACGATGGTGGAGTGGGATGCGAACATCCCCGCGTTCGAGGTGGTGTTCAAAGAGGTGCAGAAAGCAAAGAAATTCGCGAATACACCGAAGGCGCCGAACGATCTGGTGTCATTCAGCGGTGCTTTACCGATCCAGCCGCCACCAGCCCGTCCGCTTGAAAAGGCGATGGGTGCGATGATGGATGCAATCATCAAGAACGACACGAAATCCGCGAAGGCGAAAAGTTGGGTGCGCCCGAAGGCGAAATTCCCGATCGATCAGCAGCTCGGTGTCTACGCCGATGGTTACCGCTTCCGTCTGTTCGATACGGTGCTCGAGGATTATCCGGTCTTGGAACGCTATCTAGGTAAGAAAGTGCTCCATACCTTGCTCGATGCGTTCGTCGATAAGACCCCATCGTCGCATTACAACGTCGCGCGCTATAGCGACCACTTCCCCGCGTTTGTTGCCAAATCTTCGCTGCCGAAGGGCAAGGATAAGAAGATCGCGACCGAGATCGCATCGCTAGAGGCTGCACATCTGCGTATTTTTGATGCGCCGGAGTCCTCTGCCTTTGACGCTTCTGTGCTGGCAGACCTTTCACCCGAGGCGTTTCTTGGTCTGTCGCTATCGCTTCGTAAAGCGAGTGCGCTCCTGGCTTTCACCCACCCTGTCGCAGCGTATTTCGCCGCCGTGAAGGAAGGAAAGAAGCTTCCTGCGCTTAAGAAACAGCCGGAATACACCGCTCTTTACCGTGAAAGTTCCCATATCTGGATGTTGCCGCTCGAAAAAGC
>RGZB01000109.1 GCA_010031735.1 Pseudomonadota bacterium
CTCGCCGAACTTGAAGCGCTCCGAAACGGCTTGGATGAAGAGTCCAATATTCGCAAGGCAGTTCTGAACCAAATCGACAGACGCCTCGAAAAGGAAGCCTTATCGGAGTCGGGCAAGAAGCATCTTGAAGAAGAACGCCGAAGGGAAAAAAGACTTCTTGAAAATGTTCGGAAGGCCCATCACGAGGCAAGCCTTTTGGTTGACACTTTGAACGACAGCCTGGAGTCAGGCTTTAATCGCTATTGGGGACCTCTGCTCAAAGAAGGAAACGAAAACAGCAAATTCGGCGAACAGGTAGAAAAGTATGCATGCGTCTACACCCCCCTGTGTCAGGGTAGTTGTCGCCTCGGGATGTAACCCGGGATGATCCCCTGGGGGCGTAAAAGGCAGTCATTTCAATGACGTACACAGAAGGCTTGGGATGAGTGCCTATGCATTGGCAAATGAGGTAGGTGTGTCACAGCCGGCGTTGTCGCGGTGGCTCCGGGAAAAGCGTAGTATTGCCGCCATGAATGTGAGTGAAAACGAAAAAGCGGGAACACCGCCTCCGCCCCGGCAACGGACAGCAGAGGAAAAGTGGAAGCTTCTTGTGGCCTCTGAAGGGCTCACCGAGCAAAGCCTGGGCGAATGGTTGCGTCGGGAGGGTGTGTACGAGGCCGAACTTCAGGAGTGGCGAAAAACAGCAGCCACCGCGCTGGGTGGAGGCGAAAAAGGCGGAGGCCTGACACCTAAGGGCAAGGCAGAGCTGGCACAGGCAAAAAAGCAGGTGAAGGAGTTGTCACGAGAATTGCGCCGGAAAGAGAAGGCTTTGGCGGAAACAGCGGCGCTCTTGGTGCTCGAAAAAAAATTGCAGGCCCTGGGGTGGGACAGCAACTCCCTGTCTCAGGGCGAAGAGGAAGACGAGTCGAGCGAGCCGAACGAGTCGTCATCATCGAAGCCATAAAGGCTGCGATGTCGGAGGGGACGCGCCTGAAAAAAGCATGTGAAAGGATGGGCGTGTCCGCCCGCACACTGCAACGATGGCTGAAACCCGCGACGGAGGAGGACAGACGGTGTGGCCCCCGAAAACCTCCTGCCAATCGACTGACAGAAGCGGAGCGAAAACAGATGCTAACTGTTGCAAGCAGTAAGGAATTCAGAAACTTGTCCCCGAAACAAATCGTTCCCCGGTTGGCGGACAGAGGCCAATACATTGCCAGTGAAAGCAGTTTCTACCGTTTGCTCAGGGAAAAGAAGCAACTGGCACACAGAGGGAAAGCGAAAGTGGCGACTCCGCGTCCAAAACCACAGTTTGTGGCCCAAAAGCCCAACCAGGTGTGGAGTTGGGACATCACGTACCTCAAGTCTCCTGTCCGGGGGATGTACTACTATTTGTACAACGTGATGGATGTCTACAGCCGACGCATCGTGGGCTGGGCTGTACACGAAGAAGAATGCAACGAATTGGCTTCGACTCTTTTCCGTGAGGCGCTCCAGAAGGCAGGTAACCCGACTGGCCTCGTCAGCCATTCTGACAACGGAAGCGTCATGAAGGGAAGCACGCTACTTGCTACGCTGCAGCAGCTGGGAGTCATAACCAGTTATTCCCGGCCGAGCGTCTCCAATATCACCCTACCTTCCCTGATGGCCGATTTGAATCGCTCGGGGCTGCCCGGCAGTGGGTGCAAACATTTGTCCGTTGGTACAACACAGAGCACCGGCACAGCGGCATTCGTTTTGTCACACCCGATGAACGCTATTTCGGCCAGGAGGCTTCCATTCTACAGAAACGACACGAATTGTACTTGCGTGCATGCAGGAAACGCCCAGAGCGCTGGAGCTCCATCACACGCAATTGGACTCCCGCAGGCCCCGTGAGACTCAACCCCTCATTGGCACCAACGGATTTAGACAATTTCGCCGCAGCCGCTTGAAACTATAAAGCGACAACTACCTTGACACCCATCGTGTCAGTCAATGTGTTCACATCACTTTCGACGCATTTTCCTTTTTCAGCACGCGTCAGAACCTTTTTTTGCACCTATTATTGAGGCTCGCGTGTTTGACGGCGAGGCTCGTAAGTCTCGAGAATTGTTTCATTTTTCCGACTTCAACGAATACCCCGTCTGGTCCCCGAGCCACCAGGCCCGCGGCGGCACGAAGATCGACCTGTTCCTGCTGCACACCCAAGAGGGTGATGCGAACGCGGACGGGTTGGCCCGCTGGCTGGCTAACCCCGCCAACAAAGTCTCTTACCACTACACCATCAGCATGGATGCCCGGGATAAGGGCATCACGGTGTGTGATGTGGTGGACACGGACCGCGCCTCCTGGTCGGTGCTGTCGGCGAACAACCGGTCGATCAACTTGTGTTTCGCCGGCAGCCGCTCGTCCTGGTCGCGGCAGCAGTGGCTGGACAAGGTCGGCCGCGCCATCGACGTGGCCGCCTACCTTGCTGTGCAGGACTGCCGCAAATACGGCATACCGTTTACGGTCATCCCGCCGCCTTACAGCCAAGGCCGGGCGGGGATATCGGATCACCGCTACGTCACCCGCGTGCTCAAGGACGGATCGCACACCGATGTCGGGGACGGCTTCCC
>RGZB01000110.1 GCA_010031735.1 Pseudomonadota bacterium
GCCGCAAACCGAGTAGCAAAAGCGGCTGTAGAGGGTCGATCAGAACCCCGTGGAGACAATCGGGACCGACTTGCAAAAGTCCTTCGCGTTGGTTCGCTCGAAGACCTATACGAACCACCACAGAAAGCAGAAGCACGCAGAGCAGTCGTTACCGGAATGTCGCAAGCGATCACAGCGGATGATGAATCCATTCTCTCTTGCATTGCCGACCTACTCCATGATCCTCAAACACGTCCATACATCTCGATGGCCGCACATATCCTCAGGCATCTCCGTTAGGACGAACCAGACTGTAGGCACGCAACCAACGGATCAACGATTTGCGGCAAAACACGAGCGGCGAACGCGACCCATAGCCTAGCCGCTTATGCTGGATTCGTGATCGGTGCGCCTTAATCGTATTCTCGTGCTTGCCCGCCAACGCAGCGGCTTCCTTCGTGGTCAACCAGTCATCCGACTTGTTCCGCATAATCACATTTGACCCTCCTTTGAATCAGTGTCGAAAACTAGGATAGCATTCGATCAACAAAAATCAAGTGAACCATATTGATTTCTGTTGATGCCCTGCTATTCTATTCTCGTCATCGACGGCCACGCACTCGCGAGGCTCGCGAAACGATCGGCAAAAGCCGTGACTCAGCGTAGATGGCAAGTGCTAGGTAGGAACCCACGAGGGCTTCAAGGATGGAGAGCGATTCAAATCTTAGCCGCGAGAGCCGGCAAGCAGTATTCCGCGTAATTGGTATCGAGCGACCACCAAAGATTCGTGAATCAGTGGAGCTACCTGTTCGTGAGTATCTGCGGCGCATTACCCGCTACAGTCGGCGAGCGGCCAAACACCAACCCCTTTTCAAAGAGGCCACATGAGCGAAACCACGGTCCAAGATTTCTCCGAGCATGCAGCATTTGTGCAAAGGCTCGAAGACGAGTTAGTGGATCTCAAAGCACAGGTGAAGGAGAAGCGAGACGAACTGAAAAAGGCTATCGAGCAATATGTCTCGATGGGGTTGCAAGAGAAGGAGTCGGCACAGGATGACTGATATCGACCCCTACGACCGTGCAACCATCGACGCATTGATTACAGGCTATCGCGATCACTACGCACGCGATACCTACCGCGCCGTCGCCATCGAGCAAGAGTTCCGCTTACCGATTTTCAACCCCAACAGCAAGAGGGTAAGCACATCGAAGACCTACGAGTATGCCGGCAAGATCGACCTACTCGTCGATGACCCATCTCAACCAGGGAAGATCTGGTTGATGGATCATAAGACGACCTCGGAGGATATCGAAAATCCAGCTTCATCTTTTTGGATGCGTCTTAGGAACGCGACACAACCAACTCATTACCAGCTTGCACTCAAGCAACTAGGTTTTGAAATTGATGGTTGCGTTTGGGATGTCATCAAGAAGCCAAGCATCCGACCACGCAAAATTACGAAGGAGGAAAAGAAAGAACTTGAAATGTTCAGCACGTACCACGGTGTCTTAATCGACATGGGGTACGTGCCTGATATTGAGCAGCCAGAGCACTACGCGGCTCGCGTGCTGTCAGATATTCGGGCAACACCTGGCAAGTATTTCCAGCGGCAAATCGTGCCACGAACCAACGAGGACCTTTACGAGTATGCGTCGGAATTGTTTGGGATTTCAACGCGAATTCGGGAGTGCGAAACCGACGGCCGGTTTTTTAAGACCGGCGAACCGCACTCATGTACGTTGTACAGCCGCTCGTGCGAGTACCTTCCGTTGTGTGTGCGTGAAGGATCGACCTTTGATTACGTGCAGTCACCTGGCCACTCTGAATTAGAGGACCAGGGCGACGGGCTAAAGATCCTAACCAACTCAAGCCTATCGATGTTTCGTCAATGCGAACGAAAGTATCGCTACCGTTACGTCGATGGGCTCAAGCCGATCTATGAATCGTCGTCGCTGGGTTTTGGCTCCGCTTTTCATGTCGCAATGAATAACTTCTGGGCCGACCGTCTAGCCCCAGAAAGCGAACGCATTTACATGAAGGGGGTGACAGTTGAGTAATGGAATGCTGCCGATGCGAAAGGCGCAGCGGTTTAGCTTGGAGTCGATCAGCAATCGACCCAAGGAAAAGGTTTCCCATCGGATCGTCATCAACGGAATTGCGGGCATCGGAAAGACTTCCCTTGCCGCACAATTTCCTAGCCCGGTGTTTATCCAATCTCGTGGTGAGTCAGGCCTGCAGGTATTGGAGTCGGCCGGCATTTGCTCAGCACCGATCATGCCGTTCGAGCACGACGGCAAGACGTTCTATGAGGCGCAGTCCTACGAGGACGTTGCCGACGCGATTGACTGGCTGGCCATGAATGACCACCCATACAAGACACTCTGTATCGACGTCTTGAATGGAGTAGAGAAGCTGATTCACGAAAGCGTATGTAACTCGCAATTCGGGGGAGACTGGGGGGACAAAGGGTTCTCGTCTTTCATGCGCGGGTACGAGGTGTCAATACCCAA
>RGZB01000012.1 GCA_010031735.1 Pseudomonadota bacterium
CAAACATGCTGGAGGGCGATTGCCCTCCTTTGCCCGCCGCTTTATCGGGGTCGATGGTGTACACCACTTCGTTGCCGGAACCGAGATATTCGATCGTGCCAGGAACCATGATATTCGCCATGGCGATACCACGACCGTTCGGATCGGTTACACGTCGCGGATCGAAGTCCATGTAGGTCTTCCAATTGAAGCCCTGGCCTTGATCCTTGATATGGATACTGATCTTTTTGCCTTCTTTCGCAAGCTGCACCACGACTTTCTTGTTCGCGTTCTCAGGAAGCCCGAGGCGGCGCTCCACCTCTTTCTCCCATTCGCCCTGCCCTTTATTGACTAGCTGCGATTTCTGTTCGTAGCCGATACCGAGATTCCCATGCTCGATGGCATTCGTAAGGAGCGCAGCGATGCCCACCACCACACGCGCCGGGTCACTGTAGAAATTAGAGATATGGGTAGCTAACATCTGCGCTTCGTCGATCGTGCGGATGGAGAATTCCTCTTTCTGGATCACGTCGCTAAAAAGCACATCCTTGCGGCCGATCTCTTTGCGCAATTTGTTCTTCTGGCGGTGATCACGTGCGGCGGAGTTTACGATCGAGATCAGTACTTCTGCAGCGTACGGTTTGGTAAGATAGTAATACGCACCCGCCTCGATACCACCGATCAGTTCCTGTGCGCCCACCGACGCCGTTTGCAGGATGACCGTGATGTGTTGCAGATCCGGACGCGATTTCAACTTCTTCAGGACTTCCATACCGTTCATGCGGGGCATCATCTTATCGAGCAGGATGATATCAATCTCTTCCGGATTCTTGTTGAGATAGTCCCAGGCCTGATCACCATCCGACATCGGGATCGCCTCATAGCCTGCTTTTTTCAGGTGTTTCACGAGAATCTCCAGGTTGAATTCCTCGTCATCCACCGCCATCACGCGGATGGGACGGTCAACCAGATTCGCTTTCTTCGCAACGCTCTTTAATGGATTTTCGATAATCGTCATGCTGCAATCTCCTCTAATGCATCAGTGGGTGGGACAGGTGCTGCGGAACCGTTGGTGTTCTTGGCTGCCGCATGGATAGGAATGGTGAAGCTGAGAGTTGCACCTTTACTTTCACTATTGTTCTCAGCCCATATTCTGCCTTGGTGTTCGCGGATAATCTCGGAGCAGATGGCAAGACCAAGACCCGTACCGCCTGCGCCCGTTTTGGTTTTACTACTCTGGATGAACTTGTCGAAGATGCTCTCGAGTTCCTCTTCCGGAATGCCGATACCCTGGTCGGAGACCGAGAGCGTCAGCGCCGGTACTATCTCATTTTCACCCGTAGGCAGCGTGTCCTGGCGGTATTTCACCGAGATGGTGCTGCCTTCCGGTGAGAATTTGATCGCATTACCAATGAGGTTGTAGATCACCTGCACAATCTTCGCGGAGTCGAACTCGCCAGTGACCGGGAAGGACGGTTGTTCCACGACAATATTCTGTTTGCGCTCGGTGACCATCATCTGCAGCTCACGTACCACTACACCGACCGGCTTCTGCAGGTCTTCCAGATGCATATCGAACTGTGCTTTGCCCGATTCGAGTTTGGAGAGATCGAGCAGGTTGTTGAGGAGCTGGAGCAAGCGTGTACCGGAGTCGTGGATACGCTTGAAATATTTGAATTGTTCTTCCTTCGGCGCTTCATTGATCTCTTCCATACCGAAGTTCGCATAACTTAAGATCGCATGCATCGGTGTGCGCAATTCGTGTGACATGTTGGCAAGGAACTGGCTTTTCGCTTCGTTCGCTTTCTCTGCGTCTTCTTTCGCGGATTCCAGATCCTGCGTACGCTCGATGACGCGGAGCTCCAGGTTTTCCTTGGAGTTGATCAGCTGCATATCGCGTTGATAGATTTGTGAAAGCATTTCGTTGAACGCATCGACGAGCACGCCAAGCTCGTCACCCGTCGTGCGGAGCGCACGTACGGAATAGTTCTGTTGCTCGGAAATCTGACGGGCGGTCGCCACCAGGTGGTTGATGGGACCGGAGACGATCTCCTGCAGCTTCACCGAGATGGTATACGAAACCAAAAGCGCTAAGCATGCGAAGGCCAGTGCATACCCTAAGTAGCGCGTGACATATTCACGCACCGTGCTCAAATCAGAGACGATATAGATGGAACCTACCGGCTCCCCACCTTGCAATATCTGTTGATGGAGTGAGAGTATCTCACCCTGGAATGCATTGCCGAGCGGCGGATTCTTCGGGCAGGAGTCGGTTTTCGAGCCATTCCTGTCATAACGGGCAAACACGGAACCATCCGCGTTATAGATACATGCGCCCAATATAGAGGCTGTCGCATTCAGGGAGGACAGGTTCTCGCTTGCGAGCTGGTTGTCGCCGAAACTGATCGCTGCCGTACTGCGGCTGCCGATCACCGTGGCAAGCATCGTGAGTTCTTGGACTTTTTTGTTTTGGGTTTCAACGATGTTGTAGGCGGTGAAAACGATACACGTCATCAGCAGCGTGAAGCCGGTGGTGAGCATAATCACCCACATCAGCTTTCGCTTGATCGATAAGTTATAAAAGACGCGTAGTACCCCTGCCATCAAAAAACTACCTGTTTTTGCCTATGCGTTGCACCCTATCCCATTACTATTAATAAATCGTTAAATTATAGCAATTAATTTCGTATTTACGGGGTCTTAGAAAAATCATCCACATGGCTTTTATGCACCATTTAGACTGGATGGTCTACCCTTATGTTCAGCTCAATATGGCCGTCATCTTTTTAACGAGTGCCTTACGGGCATAGGTTTTACGCCAAACCAGCCCTATCGTACGCGAAGGCTCAGGTGCTGCAAACCGCAGATAGGTGATGTTCGGGTGCTTCGTCGCTGCAATCAAGGGCATCAGCGTGATTCCGACGCCGCTTGCCACCATCTGGCGGAGTGTTTCCATGCTGGTCGCGCGGAAGCCTTTCATCTCTTTTAGGCCCGCCATGGTGCATACGGAAAGCGCATGGTCACGCAGGCAATGCCCCTCCTCTAGTAGCAGCAGCTGATTCTCGGACAGATCCCGGAAATCGACCGTTTTACGCTTCGCAAGCAGATGATTTGAGGGGACTGCCAATAAAAACGGATCTTCGAACAACGGGGCGGTCGCCATATCCTCATTGTTGATCGGGAGCGCGAGAAGTGCCAGGTCGATCGTGCCATCCCGGAGGCGCGCAAGTAAATCATCCGTTTTCTCCTCGATCAAATAGAGCTCGATCTTGGGCAGATGCTTCTCTACCAATGTCAGGACCTTCGGCAGGTAATACGATGCAAGCGTAGGGAATGCGCCAAGCACAAGCCTTCCACCGAGCGGGTCTTGGAAGTGTTTGGCTTGCTCGCGGATGGCATCCACCTCCTGCAATATCGTCTGCACATGGGCGAGCACTTCCTTGCCGGCCGCGGTGACCATCACCTGCTTGTTATTGCGCTCGAAGAGCTGGACGCCCAACTCCTCTTCAAGCTTCTTGATCTGCATACTGAGCGTCGGTTGGCTGACGAAGCTTGCCTTCGCCGCCTTGCCAAAATGCCCATGCTCAGCCACGGAAGCCAAATATTTGAGATCCCGGAGGTTCATAAATAGATTATATCTATCATTAATATAAAATCAATCGATTATACTTATTTATCACTCCGACCTATGGTTAGTCCATAAGACGAATGTAAACCAAACGACGGAGGCGACCATGACACACGATTTAGATTCCTATCTGATGTTCTGTGCCCTGGCAAAACTCGAGCATAGCGTGAAAGCAAACCACACTACAGAGGAAGAGTATGTGGAGTGTGCGTGCGCGAAGTATATGAACGATACCTCCGAAAGTATCAGTGTGAGTCTTTATAACCATAACCCCCTCGAAAAATAAGGAGTACGTATGTTAGGTATCGGTCAAAAATTCCCCGAGTTCAAAGTCAAGGCTGCAGTCTCGAATGATGTGGCCACGGCATTCAAGGACATCGACAACAAAACCTACAAAGGCAAATGGCAGGTCGTGTTCTTCTGGCCCAAGGATTTCACCTTCGTCTGCCCGACGGAAATCGCCGAGTTCGGTAAACTCACCAAAGACTTCAAGGACCGCGACGCGCAAGTGCTTGGTGTCAGTGTCGACAGTGAGTTCGTTCACCTTGCATGGCGCCAGAACCACAAAGACTTGAACAACCTTCCCTTCCCGATGCTCGCGGATGTGAAGCGTGAGCTTTCCAGCGCGCTTGGCATCATCGACCCGGCAGAAGGCGTTTCACAACGCGCGACCTATATCGTCGACCCGGAAGGCATCATCCGCTTCGTGATGGTGACCGACCTGAACGTAGGCCGCAACGTGAAAGAGGTGATCCGCGTACTCGATGCACTGCAGACGGATGAACTCTGCCCGTGCAATTGGGAAAAAGGCAAAGACACCATCAAGGTTGCTTAAACACTTATCCCCGTGGGGTGCAGCTATGCACCCCACCCCAAGACCCTAAAAAGGAGAAGACCATGTCACTCGAACAATTCAAAGACTCCCTTCCCGCGTATGCGAAGGATATCAAACTGAACCTCGGCAGCGTACTCACCCCCGAAGGTGCGCCTGACCTCACGCAAAACCAGATCCACGGTATCGCTCTTGCATCAGCATATGCCACAAAAGACGCTGCAGTGATTGCAGCGATCGCATCCGAATCAGTGCTTTCCGATCCGGAGAAGGAGGCCGCGAAAGCTGCCGCCACCATCATGGGTATGAACAATATCTATTACCGCTTCGTGCATCTCGTGAGCGATAAGGAATACGGCAAACTCCCCGCCAAACTTCGCATGAGCGTGATCGGCACACCTGGCATCGAGAAAGTGGATTTCGAACTCTATAGCCTCGCCGTGTCGGCGATCAACGGATGTGGCATGTGTATGGATGCACACGTACGTGAAGTCGAAAAGGCCGGCATCTCCAGAACCGGTGTGCAGTCGGCTATCCGCATCGCAGCAGTAGTGAATGCAGCGGCTCAAGCGCATGTGATCGAAACACTGCAGGCATTACCTGCGTAAGCAATCTCCCCGTTGGAGAGGCAGCCGGAGTCGACACCCTTCGGCTGCTACGCCACTTCGGGCAATATTGCAAAATGTGTCCAGAAGTTGACGAGGTCGCGTAATACCTTGGTGAATTCCTTACCGTCGAATGGCTTCACGATATAGCAACTCGCATAGCGCGCGTAGCACTGTCGAATCTGCGCGGGGGATTCAGAACTCGTGAACATCACCACCGGGATAGGACGCAGGCGCGGGTTGGCTTTCACCTGCTCTAAGAATTCAAGGCCGTCCATCTTCGGCATGCTGAGATCGAGAAGGATGAGACTTGGCACCGGCTCGCCCGGCGTATTCAATCGCTCGAGTGCAGACGCCCCTTCCCGCGCATATACCAGCTCACACGGAATCGTATAATCCCGAAGCGCGCGTGTGGCCATCTCCGCATCGTTCTCGTTATCATCGATCATCAATAGGCGGAACGGTTTTGGCATCTCAGCGTGTTCCTACCGTGTGATGCGTAAGCCAACTTCTGAACTCGTCCTTTGGCATCGGCTTGGAGATGAAATATCCTTGCCCGCTATCGCAACCCAGGGATTTCAGCAATTCGTATTGGCCACGGTTCTCGATACCTTCCGCCACCACTTTCAAGCCCAGCGCGTGCGCCATGTTGATCGTGGCTGTGGCAATCACCATATTGTGACGATTGGTCGTGATATTACTGACAAAGCTACGGTCGAGTTTCAGGATATCGAGTGGCAACCTACTGAGATAGCTTAGTGAGGAATAGCCCGTACCGAAATCGTCGACAAGGATGGAGGCGCCATATTCGCGACAGGCACGGAGCATCTTGATGGTTTTATCCGGATCTTGCATCAACATCCCTTCCGTCAGCTCGAATGCGATATTGGAAGGTTTCATGCGTACTTTGCTAACAAGTTCACGCAGATCATACATGAAATTACGTTGCTGGAGATTACGTGCGCTCAGGTTAATCGAGATATAGGCTTGCTCAGGGATATCCCCGGAAAATTCATGAAAATCCCTAAATGCTTCAGATATCACCGATTCCGTGATATACAAAATACAATCGGATTTTTCCGCCAAGGGTATGAAGATGGCCGGTGAAATCATCCCGCGATCCGGATGTTGCCAACGGAGCAACGTCTCCATACCACAGAGCTGACCGGTGCTGAGATCGACGATCGGTTGGTAATGGTTGACGAATTGGTCACCTCCTGCTGCCTGCCGCAACTCCTTCTCCAGGTTCACCCGCTCATTCAGCTCATGGTTGAGCTTGTTGTTATAGAACTGGAAGGTACTGTTCATATTCTGGCGTGCACGATGGAGCGCAGAATCCGCATGGGTCAAAAGCTCACTTCGGTCTTGCCCGCATTCGGGGAACGTCGCGATGCCGATGCTACCACCCACACGCAATATATATTTTTCCACCTCAAATGGCTCTTCGATGGCGTTCAGGATTTTCATCGCGAAACGTGCAAGATTCTCCGGCTGTGCCAAAGGCCCTGTTACCTGCAACGCGAACTCATCACCTTCCAGACGCGCGATCGCATTCGGCTGTTGCAGACATTCCTTCAGCCTTGTGCCTACCGCTTTTAAAAGCCCCTGTCCTACTTCGTGACCGAGCGTTGCAGTGACCTCCTTAAAACGTCGGAGCGCCAGTAGCATCACGCCGAGTTTGAGCTCACTTGTCTTTGCTTGCGCGATGGCATCGGCCAGGCGCTCCATGAAATGGTCGCGGTTGATGAGACCGGTCGTACGATCGAAATGGACGAGCTCCACCACCTTATTCTCATAACGCTTACGCTCCACTGCATACCGTATTGCACGCGGGAGTACGTTATTACCATAATGGCCTTTGACGATATAATCCTGTGCACCCAGCTGCAGGGCACCGAGCGCTTTCTGCTCGTCATCCAGCCCCGTCATCACGATAAGCGGCGTATACGGCAGATCGCGGCGCAACTTCTCCACCGCTTCCATCCCGGAGATACCCGGGAGATTCATATCGAGCAACAACAAATGAAAGGTCTGCTTCTGGTATTCGGGTTCCGCCATCTCAAGCGTGCTTGCATGCAGGATGGTGAAGGTGCTTGGCGAGACGCGCTCCAACATTTTACGGATAAGCAATGCGTCGCCATCGTTATCTTCTATCAGAAGAATATGGAGGGGAGAATGGTTTGGTACTTTCAGCACAGAAACCGTCATCCTGGGACCTTTTGTACAAATACAGCGCATCTACACCGCTAGAGGGAAGATAATACAAGCCCTGCCGCTATACAACTGTAGATTGTAATTTCATGTTAATCAAAGAGTACCAAGGACGGAATAAAGAACCCATTAGTGTGTGCATTTGGAGCATTTATCCGCCAAACGCGTGGGTTCTGGCAACCTGTAACGCGTCAGCGATCTAAGTGTCAATGCAAGGGCAGTTTCGATACTCACCCGGTGGCCGGGAGAGATAAAAAGCGGCTTTACGCTGTCCCGGCTTCTTAATACCACGCCCACCTGTTCTGAACCTATCATGAGTGGTGTATAGCTACCCTTTTCCTTACCCGGCTGCTCAAACTGACCGATCAGGCGTGATTTACCTACACCCATGCTTGGCATATCCAGAATCACCCCCAGATGGGCGGCGATACCAAGACGCCTTGGATGTGCGATACCCATCCCATCCACCATCAACAGATCGGGTACAGATTTCAGTTTCGAGATCGCTGCCAGAATGGCTGGGATTTCTCGAAAAGAAAGCAGGCCGCTGATGTAGGGAAAATCTACGGGCACATACGCCTCCACTTGTTCGAGAGGTTTCAGATCCGCGATATGCATGGTGACTATAGAAGCATGCGCAAGCCCACGTTTTGTATCGTAACCCACATCGACACCCGCAATGATATCAATCTTCTTGAAAGCGTCTTCGATACGCACTTGTGTACGTAGCGCATTTTGAATCGCACGTGCTTCGGTGCCGTTTGAGGGTACGTCAAATACAGGAAAGGTAAGGGATGGCATGTTTATGTTTAATCAGATCTGCCTTAAAAAACTACAGGAACAACGGGTGGTGCCATTGTTCCTGTAGTGGGTAGGTAGGGAGGGTGGTTCCTTGCGCTTACGCGCGGCGAAGTGGTTTCCCATCCTTCGCGATATCTTTTAAACGCATCTCCGGTTCTCTTTTGTTGAGGTGATGTGCTACGTAACTGACGAGTTTCAGCATGATATACGGCACTACCAGCAAGACCAGAATAATCGACAGTACCAGTAAGCTACGACCCACCGTATTCTGATCGATCAACGGGAATGCCTGCAGAAGCGAGAACGTGCCGATGTAAGCTGCGATCGGCAAAACGATCAGACCGGCCATCGCGATACTTAGGAATACGTATTTTGGACGCTGTGTCTTTTTCATGATTCCATCATCTCAAAACACATATAAATTTCCCATTAGGGAATGGAGGAGGTTTTACAATCAAAAAAGCCCGCCTCATATTACTAAGGGCGGGCTTCTTCAAATCGCACTTAAAGTTAACTTAGTTCCCTTTGTTATCCTTCATGTGCTGACGCATCTCTTCGAAGCGGGCTTTATGGAACGCCTTGGCTTCCGCCGGCGTTAATTTGCCATCACCATCCGTATCCGCTTTCTTGAATTCCGCATCGTGGAACGCACGGGCTTCGTCTTTCGAGACGACACCATCATCGTTTGCATCCATACCCGGTGGGAATGGCGGCGGCGGGAAACCACCCGGCGGTGGCGGCGGCAGTCCATCTGGTCCCGGAGGTGGCATACCTTCGGCACCCAGCGGCGGTGGCGGCGGACCGTCTTCACCTGGCGCCGCATATGCGACTGACGCATTTAACCCAAGAGCGAGCACGCCCGCTACTATCCATTTATTCATAAATATGCCCTTTCCTACTTTGTTCAAGGAATCATACGCCCTGGGAAATAACAGTATAGTGCCTTATCGAAAATGCTAAGGATTTATTAATAATTGCAGATATTTTTTTACTTCGCATCGGTTGAAAACCCACGATGCATGAATGATACCCTTATCTTTTGGACTCACACCGGGGGCGCAATTTTATGGTGTGTTTGCTACATCTGATCGCACAAGAACGCTATGCGCGAACCCATCACAAAGGAATACAGTATGAAACCGTCTCTCAAAATCACCTCCCTCACCCTGCTTACGGCAACCTTGCTCTCTTCCGCCGTCCTCGCACAATCCATCAGCAGCGGTAGCGCTTCCACCACAACGAACTCCCACGGCAGCACCTCTAACGGTATCCACTCCCATAGCGCTGTCGGCAATAGTGCTACCAATCGTAACAGTTCGGCCGCTTCGGATATGAGAGCGGGCAGTGGCAGCTCTCGCCGCTCCACTACCATCAGCAGCGACTGGAATGCCGAGAACGATTACTGGCATAACCAGTACCCTTCCCGTCCGTATTACGACAGGGGCCGCGCCTATTCCACCGTTGAACCGGCGTACCGTTACGGTGTCGATCTTTACAACCAGAATCCGGGCCGGCGTTATGAAGAACTGAACCAATCGCAACTAAGTTCTGGCTGGGATACCGCACGTGGCACTTCCACGATGAATTGGAACGATGCGCAGAACGCGACACGCGATGCCTACAACCGTATGTATGATCAGCAGCAACGCGCACGTAACGGCGCGAATCGCTAAAAGAAGGGTGGCTCGATGGAAATCAGCCAGCCTTCACCGTCAGCATCGAAATCGAGCCGCCATCTACACCTTCGACCGGGAAATGGATTTTTTCCTGTTTTTGCGTAGCGCCGAGTACGTAGAGCAGTGGCAGATAATGCTCTGGCGTAGGAATCGAAAGCGTGGCGTCCTTACCTAAACGTTCATAGTGGATAAGGCCTTCATGCTCACCCGCAAGAATCATTTTCCGGGCGGCTTGTTCAAAGCGAACCGCCCAATCATAAGGCTCTGGCATATGCCTTCCCCACGCGTAGGTGTGCAGGTTGTGTACTAGATTTCCGCTACCGATAATGAGGATGCCTTCATTTCTTAAAGGTGCCAGTTTCTGCCCCATCTCATAATGAAATAAGGCGGGCTTGGTCTCATCGATGCTGAGTTGAACAACAGGGATATCCGCATCTGGATAGACATGGTTCAGCACCGACCATGTACCATGATCGAGCCCCCAATCGTTATCGAGTGTGACCTCAATCGGTTTCAATAATACCTGCACCCGGCGCGCCAAGTTAGGATTGCCGGAAGCCGGATATTTCACCTGATAGAGTTCAGGAGGAAACCCACCAAAATCATGAATAGTGCGCGGTGTAGCCGAAGCAGTGACGCTGGTTCCGGGAATGTACCAATGGGCAGAAATCGCCAGTATCGCTTTTGGCCGCGGCAACGTCTGCCCGATTCTATGCCATGCCTTGGTATAGGCATTGGTGTCAATCGCATGCATGGGATTGCCATGGCCGAAGAAAATCACCGGCATCATGGCAGCCATCGTTTAAGCGACTTTCGCTTTGCTATTACTCGCGTGCTGGGCAATCCAGTTAGCAAAGCTATCCACGAATTTCTGCAGGAACTTTTTGGTATTGTCGTTGGTGATATTACCTTCACCATCGATCAGACCATCCGTGAAATGCAGATACATTTCCGGTTGTCCCATCAATGCGATATCGAGGTAGCTGAGTATCGGCTTCAGGCTGCTTTGTGCACAGGCTGTGCCGATGGCACCCGGAGATGCACCACAAATCGCTGCGGGTTTTCCAGCAAATGCATTTTTACCATACGGACGGCTGCACCAATCGATCGCATTCTTGAGCGGCCCCGGCATGCTGCGGTTATATTCAGGAGTCACGAATAAAACGGCATCCGCCGCTACGATGTCGTTTTTCAAGCGTGTCGCGGTTTCAGGGAAATTCGCTTCCAGGTCTTGATTGAAAAGCGGCAGATCGCCGATAGAGAGGAATTTCGCTTCAAACTTATCCTGCCCCAGTTTCGCCAGAGCCTTACCCAATTTAAGATTGATGGAATCCTTGCGCAGGCTTCCGATAATCACCGCTACTGTAACTTTTGCCATCCTACCCTCCTGTTTTTTGAACGAGACATAGCAGCACTTCTATAAGGTTTCTGCATGCTTATCCTAGTTTATAAGCTTGGCGTGCCCGATACGACTCGAACGTACGACCCTCAGCCTAGAAGTTTCAAAGAACGGACTCTAAACGGTTATTAGGTCTTTTTAAACCCCAAAGAATTATAGGCGTTTTAAAAATCGCAATGTGATTATTCTTTTACCGTGGGAAGGGATGTTTTTAAACCTGAACCTTGCTATAGACTTGCTAGAACAGCGACCATAAAAAATGATGCGCCCGTAGGAATTCGAGCCAGCGACAACCGACTTAAAAGCTTTAACTACCTACATTCAGTGTGCCCGCAAGGTGAAGTTGATTGGCACAATTATCTGATAATCCACTGCATTTCTGCCTTTGTAAGCAGGGATAAAATGCCAATGCTTCACAGCATCCACCGCTGCTTCATCAAGCAGACTGAATCCGCTGGAATGCAAAATCTCAATACTTCCTGCAACGCCAATGGCGAGTACCATAACACGGAGCTGCACCGTACCCTCTTGTCCAAGCCTCCTGGCAGAGGTGGGATAGGCAGGCGGCTGATTATGCAGGTTTTCCACCTGAAATCGTGGTTCGGTAACGGCAGAATTTTTATCCCCTTCCTCGGTTCTTTCTGCAGATACTTTTGCTTTTTTTGAAGGAGTAGTTACCGTAGGTTCCTTAGGTTTTTCTGCTTCCGCCTCTTTGGGACTTACTTTTATCGGAGTGTCCGCCGGTACACTTTGTTTCGGCGGAATAGGCACGGATTTCAGTTCTTGCTTCTGCGCAGCAACAGGAGCTTTTAAGGATGCCGCTGAAATCAACGTTACCTCAATGGGTATCTCTGGAAGCTTATCGGGCTTTAATGCAATCTGCGTGAGTGACCAGCCAACAAATAAATGAACGGCTAAGGCACCGAGGAAGGCGAATATTCGTACTTTATGCCCCTCTCCTTCCTTGGTCCACGCATCACTAGAAGGTATTGCGAACACCGATCATCACTGCACGTCCGGCAAGCGGCGCAATATCTTTCAGGAACGATACGTGATCACGCGCTTCTTCATCCAAAAGGTTCGTCGCCTTAAGATAGAGCGTAGAACTGGATGGGCCGGTATTGAATGTGTAATCAACCCCCGCGTTTAACATCGTATAGCCATCTGTTGGTGACTCAAATGGAGCTACACGGTCTTGGTTGAAAGTGTAATCCGCATCCATCCGCACTCCAATCTGATTATAATGATAGATAGTGCTCCCGCCTATACGCAGAGGCGCAATGCGTGGTAAGGGTTCGCCTGTATCACGGTTACGTGCTTCAACATAATCGCTACGAACCTCAAGGCCAAGTTTATGGTTATCTTGCTCATAGGCCGTAAAGTCTGCCTTCGCTTCTGCACCATAAAACTCCGCAGGTACGCTCCCGTAAGCATAGACCGGGACATCAAATGTCGGGTCGATAGCACCTGTTGCGGCAGCCGTGATGAAATTCTGGAAGCGATTATAGAAGAAATTGACCTCACCCGTCACCGTACCTAACTCTTTACGGAAAGAAAGATCTAAGCCGACCGAACGCTGCACATCCAGACTCGGGTCGCCAATTTCAAACGCATCGGTTGCAAGGTGTGGGCCGTTGGCGTAAAGCTCCTGCGCATTTGGCGCGCGTTCAGTATAGGAGCCCGAAAGTGCCACTGCATAAGCAGGGACTGGATGATAGATAAACCCGGTTGAGGCACTCCCTGTCAGATCATTACGAGAAGAACCAGGGCCGAATGTTGAATTGGAATCAGCACTTACCTTCTGGTCATCCACACGCCCGCCAATTTGTAACCGCAGCTTTCCGAGCGGCACCTCTTCAAAAATAAAGGCGGAGTTCATACGGGTAAGTGTCGGCGGTAAGAAGGCTTCCTCACCAAGGGCAGAAAAATCATTTGCTTCAGATTGAATGCCAACTGCGCCTTCAAATAGCCCCAGTTTTTCATGTACCACCTCTACGCGGCTATCATAACCACGATTCTTGAATGTGGTACCTGGTTCAGCCCCCTCAAACTCCGTATGGTCATAATCCGAAAGTCCAAGCTTGTATTTAATTGCCTTCACGTGAGGAAGCGGTGCGTCATCAAATGCACCGGCAAAATCTATACGCTGCTGATCCATACCGATGGTTACATCTGGCTCTGCCACAGTTCCGTAATCAGTGTTATAGTCCGTTAACGCAACACCGAAATGACCAGCATCGAAGAACTTGGTTACACCCACCGAACCGCCATGACTATTGCTCTGGCTATTAGGTAATTTGTTCTTTGCTTCTTCTTCGCCTGGATCCAAAGGCTCCGTCCTGCGCTGACGTTCCGAGCGTGCGAACCCCGGGATTTCCAAATCATCTGTACGCCGCGCAAAGCCGTTTACATGCCATGCGTAATCACCTGATCCGCCCTCAAGCAATAATGACCCCGTACGTCCATCGTTAGCAGAATCATAACGCCCATCAACTGTGCCGGTGATTTTTTCAGGAATCCTTGCATCAGGAATGCGGTTATCGATCACGTTTACTACGCCCCCTACTGCTTTCGGCCCATAAAGCAGGGCTGCCGGCCCACGCACTACTTCAATACGCTCCACTGATAGTGGCTCAATACTCACATTATGATCGACACTCGTAGCGGACGCATCAAGATTGCTCAAGCCATTTTGTAACATCTGGATCTGGTCACCATCGAGTCCTCGAATCACCGGACGGCTCGCATTCGGACCAAAATAAGTAGAGCGTATACCAAGCTCTTGAGATAGCGTTTCACCCAGTGTCGGCTCAGCTTTGTCGCGTAATTCATTCCCTGAAAGAACCGTTACTGGCTGCGTCAGCTCTTCCGCCGAGCGCCCTAGGGGATTGGCGGTTACAACAACCTCTTTCAGTGTATTGGGCGCATCTTGGGCCATGGCTGAAGTAGCCTGAAGCACTGAGAAAAGTGTAAATCCTGTGATAAAATAATACCGCATACATCCTCAACAAAGAATAAGTTGGTACGGCAATACCACTGTTGTATCTTACCCGTCAAGAAGAAATGTTATATTATATCATAACAAATTATGTACGCTTCGATCTGTTGTGAATTAAACCGTTGTGGTGTATGATTTGAACTATGTCAGATTTACCGACGTTGAAAGGCCCAACCAAGCTTGTTTATGAGGTGCTTTCCAAGAAGAAAGTACCGCTGGGGGCCTATGACATCCTGGCCGCCCTTTCCAAGCACGGGGTAACCGGTCCGCCGACCATTTACAGGGCATTGGAGAAGCTGGCATCCCAAGGCCTGATTCACCGCATATCTTCTATTAATGCCTACATTATCTGCGATTGCCACCACGGCTCGCATATTTCCAGTTTCATGGTGTGCAAGAAATGTAAATCCGTTGAAGAGATAAGCGATAGAAAAGTTGAAAACGCCTTAAGAACGGCCATCAAAAATCATTCTTTTAAGATAGAGAAGGAAATGATTGAGCTAATCGGCCTATGCGAAACCTGCGCCACTACCGCTTAGTTAGTTAACCAATCTCTAACCCATCCAGTCTCATACTACCTAGCGTTAATAGCGCATTGGCGTGCCCGATACGACTCGAACGTACGACCCTCAGCTTAGAAGGCTGATGCTCTATCCAACTGAGCTACGGGCACGCAAAGTAACAGGAGAATAACGAAGGAACGCCCGCAACTCAAGCGTTCTATGGGCGTTTACGGGGTATGCACCTTGGCAGGAGAAGTGCTTTCTGCACCCGCCATCTCGCCTGCCGGGATCAGATACATCTTCTCGTTGGGTTTGGAATAGTTGAGCATACGACGGGATTGTTCATCGAGCAGGTCGAGATCGATCGTCTCGGAAAGCATACCAACACGATGTTCGAGCTCCATCTTGTTCGTCTGCACCTTATCAAGCTCGGCATAGGCCTGGTCGAGCTGCTGATGGAGCTGGAATAATGTAAGCAAACCGTTGTGTCCGCTCACGGCATGGTAGGAGAAATAGAAGAAGACACACGCAAAGAATAGCGTGCCGATCCGGCCATTCGACTTCCGTCGTCTGATAGTAGCTGAATGCATTTTCACTCTACCTGAGTGGCAAAATTGTTTACCTCTGTGGATTGTATCGCAAGGATACTGATATCACAAGGTTATTTCTTCTTCGGCAGACAGTTTTTTCCGTGGTAGCGAGAAGCCGTCGACAGGGACTCTTCGATGCGGATCAGTTCGTTATATTTCGCAAGGCGGTCAGAGCGGCAGAGAGAGCCGGTTTTGATCTGTCCTGCATTGGTCGCGACCGCGATGTGGGAGATCGTCGTATCTTCTGTCTCACCCGAGCGGTGCGAGATGATGTTGTTATAGCCCGCATCACGCGCGATGTTGATCGCATCCAACGTCTCCGAGAGCGTGCCGATCTGGTTGACCTTGATCAACACGGCATTCGCAAGCCCCTTCTTGATACCATCCGTGATCATTTTCGGGTTGGTGACGAAGAGATCGTCGCCGACCAGCTGGATTTTGTTACCGAGCACGCGGGTGATTTTTTTCCAGCCATCGTGATCGCCCTCGCTCATCGCATCTTCGATGGAGGTGATCGGGTAACGTTTGACCAAGTCTTCGTAGTACCCCACGAGGCCATCGGCGTCGTACACTTTGCCTTCGCCCTCCAAGTGGTATTTACCGTTTTTGTAGAACTCGGTGGAAGCCGCATCGAGCGTGAGCACGATATCCTCTTCCGGCGTGTAGCCCGCATCCTCAATGGATTTAAGGATATACTCGATCGCCTCTTTGGTGCCTTTCAGGTTCGGTGCAAAACCACCTTCATCCCCAACCGCTGTGCTGTGACCTGCAACCGAGAGACGTTTTTTAAGCGCGTGGAATACTTCTGCACCCATGCGCACCGCTTCCGAAATGCTTGGTGCAGACACCGGCATGATCATGAATTCCTGGATATCGATCGGATTGTTCGCATGCGCACCACCATTGATGATGTTCATCATCGGCACCGGCATGGTGTTCGCGTTGATACCACCAATGTGGCTGTAAAGCGGCACCCCAGCACTCATCGCCGCTGCCTTCGAAACGGCAAGCGACACACCGAGAATAGCATTCGCGCCAAGACGGGACTTATTTTCGGTGCCATCGAGTTGGATGAGCGCGTTATCGATCACGCGCTGCCAGGAAGCATCCATGCCGATGATCGCATCCGCGATCTCACCATTCACAGCATGCACGGCTTTTAAGACACCCTTGCCGAGATAACGTTTCTTATCGCCATCGCGTAGTTCAATCGCTTCATGGCTGCCGGTAGAGGCACCCGATGGAACCGCTGCACGGCCAAGTGCGCCGTCTTCGAGTTCCACATCGACTTCTACCGTCGGATTACCGCGGCTGTCTAGTATCTCACGTGCGTAGATTGCAATGATATCTGCCATAAAACCATCAGGGGCTAAGTTATGCTGTAAGGCGCGTTTATAGCAGCAAGTCTATAGAAAACCAAGCGAATTTAAGCAGGTAGGGCAGAAGCTCGCGTCGTTAAGAAATAGGCCTCGGATAGTGGGCTATTTATGGCTTCTTTATGATTTGTTATCCGCTTTATATGTCTTTTTTAGCCGGTTAGGGTCTTTATAATCTTTTTACGGAGAAAAAATTGAAACTCATTTTTAAACTGGCACAGCCCAAAGATGATAAGGAGGCCTTATTCAATATTGAGGCGCTGGTAGAGGATATGCAGCACCCGGGGATAGCCTATATCTCTTTAGGCGGGCAAGAATACGTGATCGAAATCCATTTCGATCAATTCCTTTTTACCAAGAACTACATCAATTAGTATTAGCTGCGGAGCGGGTCTTGGCGCAGGCGGACGTGGCTGATGACGTTCTTCACGCCTTTCACCTTACCCGCGATGATGGTCGCACGGTTCAGCTCGTTCTGGTCTTGCGCGATCCCCATCAGGTAGACCGTCGCATTGATGCAATCGACACTGTAGTTGATCGAACGGAGGTTCTTCTCAAGCAGTAACCGGCTTTTTACCTGCGTGATGATCCATAGATCGTTCGCATAATTCTTCAGCGTGGTCTGGTCGGTCACCTGGATCTCGTTGATCACTTCCTTGACGCCACTCACCTGCCAGGTGATGCGCACGGCATCGACACGGGTTTGTGGGGAACGTACATCACCGGTGAGGAGCACGCGGCCTTCACTGACTTCTACGTTCACATCACCGAAGAGATCGTTCACATCGTGTTGGAGGAACGCGGATTTGATCTTCGTCCAGATCGCGTTGTCATCCACCACCGAACCCACACTGCGTTCTTGTGCGACCGTATAACCGGTACCCGCGACACCACCGGCAGCAATAGCCAAGCAGCCCGAAAGTGCCGTTGAGAGAATGAGGGATACCAAGAGAGAGCGGATCATCAGCTTACCTGCCATGCGTTTTCTATATGCGTTATATGCCATGGTGCACACACGCGCACCAAATCAAAGCGAGCGCTCAAAGTAGCAAAACGCGGATTATTTGCAATGAATAATAGTGCCGCGCGTGAAATTCGTTCTTGCTGTGTGCGTGATAAAACTTCCTGAACATTCGCATCCTGCCGCGCTTTCACCTCGATAAAGGCGAGCATACGGCCGCGACACGCAATGATATCCACCTCGCCGACCGGCGTTTTATACCGCCGCTCAAGCACCGAATATCCGCGCAGATAAAGATGCAAGCACACCCACCATTCCGCTTTATGGCCGAAGTTGTAGTGCTTGAGGCGACTTGGCTTCCTGCTTTTCTTAGCCCCGGATTTTGAGCGCACGGGCATAAATCTCTTTCTTCGGCATATCGAACGTTTCAGAAAGCACTTCGGATAGATCTTTCACGCTCATGGTCTTCATCGCTTGTAGGATGGCACCGTCGAGATCGTCTATAGAGACCTCTTCTTTCTCCACTGCGAGTGGAGCCACCACGATCACGATTTCGCCGCGGACTTTGTCCTCCTTGCTATATTGCGTGTGGAGTTCGACAAGCGTTCCCCTCACCGCCTCTTCATGCAGTTTGGTGAGTTCTCGCATCACGACCGCTTCACGAGCACCTCCCAGCACCTCTGCCATATCATGGAGTGTCTTTGCCAGACGTTTCGGGCTTTCGTAAAACACCAACGAGACTTCCGAAAAACTTTTGAGTGATTTCAGGGTCTGGATACGCTGGCCGGTCTTGGCGGGCAGAAAACCTTGAAAGAAAAAGCGGCTGGCATCGATACCACTGGAGACGAGTGCGGATATCGCCGCAGAGGGACCCGGAACCGAAAACACCTTTCCACCCGCCGCAAGCACTTCCTGCACGAGCTTCTGGCCTGGGTCGGAAACGAGCGGCGTTCCGGCATCCGACACTACCCCCACGACTCCACCACCGATTACTTTATCGACCAGCATGCGACGGGCAGAAGGTGGGGTATGATCGTTGTAAGTATAGAGTTTGGATTTGATGCCGTAGGCCGATAGCAGGCGGTTGGTGTGGCGTGTATCTTCACATGCAAGCGCATCTGCGGCTTTGAGCACGTCAAGTGCACGGAGTGTGATGTCGCGCAGGTTCCCGATCGGTGTGGCGATCAGATATAGCCCAGCTTCGGGTTTACTTGGAGGTAAGCTTTGGTTATGATGCGTTTCAATATTCATGGATATCAGTTAATGACAAGTATCTACTCTTGGTGCAATAGAATTTCTTCCCTGCTGCTGGTCGCCCTCGTCCTGTTGCTGGCAACCGGCCCTGCTACGGCGGAAGACCTGCATGTCCGCCCCACGATCTATAACAGCACCAATAACGAGCCGCCGACCAAGGCCTCCTTCATGCCGAACCTCTTCACCGGCGATAAAGCAGAGAGCATCGATCCTAAAGGCCAAGATAACACCAATCCCACGAAGCGCGTGAAGATCGGACTACTCGTTCCGCTCTCCGGCACCAATGCCGGCATCGGCCAGATGTTGCAGAATGCTTCCGAGCTTGCACTTTTCGATATCGGCAATCCGAATCTGATCGTACTGCCAATCGATACACAGGATACCAAGATCGGCGCAGAGAAAGCGATTCGCCGCGCGGTCGAAGAAAAGGTCGACATCATCCTCGGCCCCGTGTTCAGCGATACGACGAAGACCATCGCACCGGAAGCATTGGGTAATAATATCAACGTCATCTCCTTCTCGAGCGACCGCAGCATTGCAGAGACCGGCGTATTCACCCTCGGCTTCTTGCCGGAAGAACAGATCGAGCGTGTCGTGAATTTCGCGTATGGACAGGGTGTCCGTGATTTCTCGGCTCTCGTGACCGACGATGACTTCGGCCGCTTAAGTGTAGAGAAATTACAAACCGTACTCCGGGATCACGGTGTCGAAGTGAAACATGTCGAATATTATAAGGGTTTAGATGAAAAACTCTCGGCGCGCATCAAATCACTTATCACTGCGACCGGTGGTAGCCTGGATTCCAAAAAATCCTCGAACCTGCCGCCACGTTCACAAGCGCTTCTCGTTCCGGAAGGCGGCAAAAACCTGCAGAGCATCGCCGCACGTATTTTCCGCCATGGGGTTGATAGTAACCATATACGCCTGATCGGCAGCGGCCAGTGGGACGACCCGCTGATCCTGAACGAACCGAAATTGCAGGACAGCTGGTTTGCAAGCTCCGCACCGGTGCAACGGGAAGCATTCGAAAAGCATTTCAATACCGTGTATGGCTATAAACCCATCCGCATGGCGAGTCTTGCTTACGATGGTGTTTCGCTGATCGCCATCCTCGCACGTAAAGACGATTTAAGCCGCGCCGCATTGCTCGATGAGCGTGGCTTTGCGGGTGTGAACGGCATCTTCCGCTTCCGCAAGGATGGCACGATCGAGCGTGCGCTTTCGATACTGGAAGTGAATGACGGCAAGTTCAAAGAGATCGATCCGGCACCGACCAGCTTCGGTAATTAATCCACCAATTGTTCTATCACGCGGGTGAGTAGCATCCGGCCTTTATCGGTTGCTCTGAGGTATTCCTCGTCCAATACCAGTAAACCTTGCAGCTTCAGGTTTTGAAGTTTTGCCCCGAGCCATTCCACCGCATCGGCATGGAACATGCGACGTATCTTCTCACGGCGGATGCCTTCCTTCAGGCGAAGTCCCATCATCAGGAATTCCGCCTTCAGGCTTTCACCATTTACAATCTCCTCCGATTGCAGCCCCTGCGACTTCTCCGCAACGGAGGAAAGCCAGAGATCGGGACGATGTTGCATCAGCAGTGCACGGCGGCCCTCCGCATGCTTCAAGCGGCTATGAGCACCAGGGCCAATCCCCAGATATTCCCCATACTGCCAGTAAGCAAGATTGTGCTTCGATTCATAGCCGGGAAGCGCGTAGTTCGAGACTTCGTAATCCACCATGCCCTTTTCGCCAACGATATCTTTCGTCATCTCATAGAGGTCGATCGCAAGGTCTTCTTGCGGGAGCTGGAACTGCTTCTGTTGATACTGACTGTAGAACGGCGTGCCCTTCTCGATGGTAAGCTGGTAAAGAGAGATATGTTTTGCCGCGAGTGCGAGTGCTGTCTTCAGTTCTTTCTCCCACGACTCAGCTGTCTGTCCCGGCCGGGCATAGATAAGGTCGAACGAATAATTCTCGAAGATGCTGGCCGCAAGTTCGATCGCAGCACGCGCTTCTTTTACATCATGCTCACGGCCTAAGAATTTCAGATCGGTTTCGATGAGCGACTGTATACCAAGCGACAGGCGGTTTACCCCCGCAGATCTAAACGCTTTGAATTTTCCGGCTTCGGTAGAGGTTGGGTTTGCTTCGAGTGTAATCTCGATATTGGGTGCGAAGCGCCAATGCTTATGCGCCTCCTCGATCACCTTGGCTACGGTTTCCGGTTCCATCAGAGACGGTGTGCCGCCACCGAAAAAGATACTCGAGAGTTCGCGCTTTGGAAGTTCACGAGCATAATACGCCATCTCTTTTGTATATGCATCACGCCACGCAGCATGGTCGATCGTGCTTGCGACGTGGCTGTTGAAATCGCAGTACGGGCACTTGGCTTTGCAGAACGGCCAATGCACATACAGCGCCATCTGATCGGGTGCTATGTGAAACATGCCTGTATCAACTGACGGAAGGCGTCGGCGCGGTGGCTGATGCGATGCTTCTCATCCGGATGCATCTCGCCGAACGTCACACCATAACCATCCGGTACGAAGATAGGGTCATAACCAAAACCCGAACGCCCACGCGCAGGGAATACGAGTGTACCGAACACCTTACCCTCGAATTCGACATGTTCACCATCCGGCCAACAGAGTGAAAGCGCACACACGAAATGTGCTCGGTGCCCTTGATCCGTTCCGGTCTTCCCAATCAATTCTGCCTGGATGCGCGCACTCGCCGCACGAAAATCTTTCGCCTCCCCCGCCCAGCGTGCAGAGTAAATTCCCGGCGCACCATCGAGTGCATCGACCGCTAAACCCGAATCATCACTTAGACTGGGCAGTCTTGTCTTTTCGACAAAGTATCTGGATTTGATGTAGGCATTTCCAACGAAGGTTTCTTCGGTTTCATCCGGCTCACTGAATCCAAAACTCGGCCCACTTACCACGTCGATATGATAGGGCTTAAGCAAATCACCGATCTCGCGGATCTTACCCGGATTGTGGCTCGCGATCACCAGTTTGTTATCCGTGAACTTACGTGTCACGCTATAAACCCAATGCTTTTTTCTGTGCCGCCACCAGTTCCGCAACACCCTTCTTTGCCAGTGCCATCAGCTGCAAGAATGCCTCTTCGGTGAACGGTTCACCTTCTGCGGTACCTTGCACTTCGACGAGTTTGCCGGAAGATGTGATGACAAAGTTCGCATCCGCCTCGGCGTTGCTATCCTCATCATAATCCAGATCGAGCACCGGAACACCTTTGTAGATGCCGCACGAAACGGCAGCCACGAAATCCGTGACCGGCAGATGCGCGATCGAACGCGCTCCCACGACTTTCTGAAGTGCCAGATGCATCGCGACAAAACCACCGGTGATGGAAGCCGTACGCGTACCGCCATCGGCATTGATCACATCGCAATCGATCGTGATCTGGCGCTCACCCAGTTTCTTTAAATCCACCACGGCGCGGAGTGAACGGCCGATCAACCGCTGGATCTCCTGTGTGCGGCCGGATTGTTTACCCTTCGCAGCTTCACGCGGCACGCGGCTGTGGGTTGCACGTGGAAGCATTCCGTATTCTGCGGTTACCCAACCCTTGCCCGTATTCCGAAGGAACGGCGGGACGGATTCTTCGACCGTTGCGGTGCACAGTACACGCGTGTTGCCGAAATGGATGAGGCAGGACCCTTCTGCATGGTCGCTCACCCCCGTCTCGAGTTTGATGCCGCGGAGCATATCTGCCCCACGTTTAGAGGGGCGAACCACGCCATTTCCTGCGTTATTTTTTGAAACAGGTATTGAAACCATACGATTTTCCATTACATATAAAGTCGATTTTAACGGGAAACTAGCACAGTACCATGCAGAAGAAAACTAAAAATACGCCGGATTTTCAAGAACCTGTGGCGGATGAAGCCGCCGTCCAAGAAACCACCACCCCACCGGTGGAGGAAGTGAATCCTTTAGTACAGGAAGTGGCCACGCTTAAAGATCAGGTACTCCGCGCGCTTGCTGAGGCTGAAAACACCCGTCGCCGTGCCCAAAAAGAAGTCGAGGATGCCCGGAAATACGCCGTTTCTTCCTTTGCCGGCGATTTGATCAACGTACTTGAAAACCTGTACCGCGCAGAAGAAAGCCTGCCCGCGGATGTACAGGATACGGCACTCAAGAACTTCATCGAAGGCGTGAAACTGACGAAAAACGAACTCACCAAAGTGTTCGACCAACACGGCCTGAAACGCATCTTCCCGCAAGGCGAAACCTTCGACCACAACCTCCACCAAGCCGTGGTACAGATTCCGAGTGCTGATGTTGCCCCAGGGACGGTCGTGCAGGTCATGCAAGCGGGTTATGTGCTGAAAGACCGCCTACTCCGCCCGGCGATGGTCGGCGTTTCAACGGCGCCAGAACAGGCTTAACGCTTCATACAGGATTCAAGCGTCGTGCATTTACTGGTCATGATGCCGTGCGCCTCACCCACCATGGAAACCCCGCGCGCCTTGACGGGCAGGAAATCCGTTTTATCGAGATAGACATGAATCGTGGTATCGCCACGGTTTTTCTTTTCCTGCTTCTCATTATTGGTGAAACCTGCGACCGGCACTTCTTTTAGCGCCACATGCACCAGCCCCTTCTCTTCCGGCAGCACCTCGAACGCAATGTCGGAACGACGGCGGCCGTCATAAAGCGGCAGGGAAAACTTTTTCGCACCGCCTTTATAGGATTCGATCACCTTCTGGCGGGCAACCAGGAACGCAGTTAGTGGATCATAAGCACCCTTGGTTTGTGAAGCCGGCACCGGAGGACGCTTGCCCGGATTCTCCGGTGGATCATTGCGATACGATTTAACCGAACCATCGTCCTTGTAGGTAATCGCGATATTGCGTGTTTTCTTACGGAAATCGAACTTCGTCGTATAGGAAACCGGGCGATACTGTCCTTTCTCATAGACCACATCGGTCTTGGTCTCCGAGCCGTAACGGGTAATGGTTTTAGCCAGGCCGGACGTGGTGATAATGGCCGTTGCCTTCACATTGCCTTTCGTGTCCGGCACAAAGGAAGTGATGAAATCCGCGATAGGGAACGCCGACCAATAGACCACCACATGGCGAATCTCTGTTTTATTGAGGGTTTCCGACGGCAAGGCATGGGATGCCAGGGGGGTCAGTAAAAATACTGCCAGGAGACATATTGAAGCGCTGAATTTCATGCCTATATAATAGCTAAGGGAGAGAGAAATACCATATGCAACTCGATAAATTCACCGAAAACATGCAGCGTGTGATACAGGCGGCACAAAATACCGCGCTGTCCGAACAGCATCAACAGCTGACCCCGGAACATGTGCTGCAAGCCATGTTGCAGCAAGATGATAACCTCGCCCTGCATCTCATCAAAAGCTGTGGTGCGGATGCACGCACGGTGATGGATAGGGTTTCGGCTGAGGTGAATAAACTACCGAAGGTACAGGGTGCGAATATGTACCTGGATACCAAAACCGCATCGATTCTTGCGAAGGCATCCGCTATCGCCAGCAAGGCAGGGGATAGCTTCACCACCGTGGAGCGTGTGCTCCAGGCGATCGTGGATTCAGATTCCACGGCCGCGAAGATACTTAAAGATGCCGGTGTCACGGCACGTAAATTACAGGAGCAGATTAATACCATGCGTAAAGGAAGAACCGCAGATACCGCAAGCGCCGAGAGCGGCTTTGATGCCTTGAAGCGCTATGCGAACGATCTGACCGAAAAAGCGATGAACGGCAAACTTGACCCGGTCATCGGACGCGATGAAGAAATCCGCCGCACGATACAGGTGCTCTCGCGCCGCACAAAGAACAATCCGGTGCTGATCGGTGAACCCGGTGTCGGTAAGACCGCGATCGTGGAAGGCCTTGCCCAACGTATCGTTTCCGGTGACGTGCCGGAGAACCTGAAATCGAAACGTCTGATGGCGCTCGATCTCGGTGCGCTTATCGCGGGGGCCAAATTCCGCGGCGAATTCGAAGAACGACTGAAATCCGTTTTGAAAGAAATCACCGCTGCTGAAGGCGAAGTGATTCTGTTCATCGATGAACTCCATACACTCGTGGGTGCTGGCGCAGCCGAAGGTGCCGTGGACGCCTCGAACTTACTCAAGCCTGCACTCGCACGCGGCGAACTGCACTGCGTAGGTGCCACCACGCTCGATGAATACCGCAAACACATCGAGAAAGATGCGGCCCTCGCTCGCCGCTTCCAAACGGTATTCGTTTCTGAGCCGACGGTGCAGGACACGATCTCGATCCTGCGCGGACTCAAGGAGAAATACGAAGTACACCACGGTGTGCGCATCACCGATAATGCTATTGTCTCCGCAGCGACACTCTCGCATCGCTATATCAGCGACCGCTTCCTGCCGGATAAAGCCATCGATCTGATCGACGAAGCGGCAAGCAGGCTGCGTATGCAGGTGGACAGCAAACCGGAAGCGATCGATGAGCTCGACCGCAAGATCATCCAGCTCAAGATCGAACGCGAAGCTCTGAAGAAAGAGAAAGACAAGGCCTCTATCGATCGTCTTGAGAAACTTCATAAAGAACTCGAGGGACTAGAGAAAAAATCCGGCGAGCTGACTGCCGTGTGGAAAAAAGAGAAAGACAAGCTTGCACAAGCACAAAAAATCAAAGAGCAGCTTGAGGATGCGCGCAAACAACTCGATATCGCGCAGCGCGAAGGTAAACTCGAGAAAGCAGGCGAACTCACGTATGCGGTGATCCCGGCGCTCGAGAAACAATTGAAAAATGCCGAGAATGTTTCTGCTGGCGAGATGGTCAAAGAAGAAGTCGATGAAGACGATATTGCCCATGTGGTTGCAAAATGGACGGGCATCGAAGTAGAGAAAATGCTGACGGGTGAGAAAGAAAAACTCCTCCGCATGGAAGCAGAACTCAGGAAAAAAGTCGTGGGTCAGGAACAAGCACTCTCCTCGGTGAGCGATGCGCTTCGCCGCGCACGCGCAGGCTTGCAGGAAGAATCGCGCCCACTCGGCTCGTTCTTATTCTTGGGCCCGACCGGTGTCGGCAAAACCGAACTCTCCAAAGCGCTCGCACTTTTTATGTTCGATGACGAGAATGCACTGCTCCGCTTCGATATGTCAGAGTATATGGAGAAGCATGCCGTATCGCGTTTAGTAGGTGCCCCTCCGGGATATGTGGGATATGAAGAAGGTGGCAGCTTGACCGAAGCCGTACGCCGCAGACCCTACCAAGTGATACTCTTCGACGAGATCGAGAAAGCGCATCCCGATGTGTTCAACATCCTCCTTCAAGTCCTGGATGGCGGCAGGCTGACCGACGGCCAGGGCCGCACGGTAGATTTCACCAACGTGATCATAATCCTGACGTCGAACCTGGGCGCAGAATATCTGGCGAATCTGCCAGATGGCGCCTCCGCCGAAGATGCAAGGAAAGACGTGATGGAAGTCGTGAAGCATGCATTCCGTCCGGAATTCCTGAACCGGCTGGACGAAGTGATCCTCTTCAATCGCTTGCAAAAAGCCGATATGGGCAAGATCGTGGATATCCAACTCGCACTGCTCAAAAAACGCCTGGAGGCAAAACAAGTCGGCTTCAAGATCGACGATAAAGCCGTCTCCTGGCTTTCTGAACAGGGTTACGACCCGGTATATGGCGCCCGCCCGCTGAAACGCGTGGTGCAGCGTGAAGTGCAGAACAAACTCGCGAGCCTACTGCTCGAGGGCAAGATCCTCGGCGGCCAGACGGCGAAGGTAACCGCTGGCAAGTCGGGGATCGAAATCACCGCTGCATAACACCCATATACATAGAGTCTCCCTTTAAAACACCGGCGCCCCCCCTCGCCGGTGTTTTTTTACTGGGCGATTTTTGCTCTATTTAGGAAAATTTTGCCTAGCTGTCCCTCACTTAAGGCAGTTCATGCCTAGATACCCTTGTTAGGACGCCTGCGTTTGATTTTCATTTTATCTATGTATTACAGTTTGTTATGAGTTTTTTATAAAACTGGCACAGCGCTTGCATGTATTCCTATGAGTTAATTTTTATTTTTTAGGATTTATGCTTAACCCGCTGCTTAACATATTATCACAGGTACAGACGCCACAAGGCGGCGTCGGTGTACAAGGTGGTGCGCAGGCGACCGGCCTCGGTGCTGCGGGGTTAGCTGCAACTGGTGCAAATGGCAGCTTCGTCAATCTGCTCGGCAACGTAGTATCCGTCATTGAATCCGCTCAAACGACCACGAATGGTACGGATCCAGGTGCCTCCCTTCAGGCGAGCCTGCTCCAAACCAATATCTCGAACGAAAAACTCTCGGAAGATACGATTGCGGCACTCTATGGTGCTGCAGTTCCACCGACCCCGGAACTCGCACCACTCACGCCGACCGCTGCGGCAACGGATGCGCTCGCCCTTGATCAGAATGCAGCCGCTGCAAGCACGACGCAAGTAAAAGTCGATGCCGCAGCCCTCGCACAAGCGGCGACCGACACCGCTGTGAAAAACGATCTTCTTACGACTTCCGCACTGAACGATCAGATATCGCAAAATCAAACGGTGGATACCGCACTCGCCGCTGCACAAGTAAAAGCAGATGCACTGGCTGATCTCACGACCGATGCTACACAGCAAAAGCAAACGCAACTGCAAGATGCGATCAGTGCATTACAAACACTTTCCACACAAAACTCTGAAACCGCTAGCGCTGCCGTGGTGGCAAAAGCAGCAAACGATGACGATAAAACGGAATCGCTGCTTGATAAGGCGCTCAAACTCTTTAATTCCAATAACAGTGCAACGCACCATGATGTTGATAAATCAACCGTGGTGCGTGCTGCACAAGCGTATAGTGACGCGAACAGTGATCAGTCGTCTTATACGCCGTTCAAGAATGATGGTACCTTTGGTGCCGTGGCAGCAAATCAGGCTCACGCCTCAGATGCTTCTGCGACCAATACCCAAATTGCTGCCCCTACAGCGGTCGGCAAAGTGGGTGAGGTATCGTCTGAGGCTGCAGTCGCGGTCAAAAATCCTGTTCCCAATTTCCCTTCCCATAACCCGACTGCAGCCGAACAGGTTTCCACGCGCATTAGCCATGCGCTCAGAGCAGGCGAAAGCGAGGTCAGCATCAAGCTTGAACCCGCTGAGCTTGGTAAAGTAGAGGTTCGCCTGAACCTCCAGCATAACGATGGTAAGGCGATGGTATCGGTAGTTGCCGATGAAGCCCGCACCCTCGATATGCTCAAGACCGATTCACGTTCGCTCGAACGTGCCCTCAACGATGCGGGTATCAAAACCGATGCAGGTTCACTGAGTTTCAACCTGCGCGGCGATGGTAGCAACTTCATGGCACGTCAAGATAACAACGGTTTTGGTAACAATAACTCCCCTGCTTCGCAATCCAATAATTCAACGATCAACGGCACCACATCTTCTGGCGGTACGGTAACGTACGTCAGCGATAAGGCGCTCGATATCATGGTTTAGGGAGACGGTTATGTCAGTCAACGGCTTATCTACTTTAGGCACCCCCCCAGCAGCGACGGACCCACTTACAAAGAAAACGACGAGCACCGATACGACCAGCAAGGCGCTGAGCGGTCTTACGGAAGATTTCTCGACGTTCATCAAACTGCTGACGGTACAGCTGAAGAACCAGAACCCACTCGATCCGACAAACACCAACGACTTCACCAACCAAATCGTGCAGTTCGCGAACGTCGAACAGAATATCGCTGGTAACCAGAAACTCGACAAGCTGATCACGCTGCAACAATCGAACCAGATCTCGAGCGTGGTGTCTTACACCGGCAAACCGGTCGAGATCAAAAGCGATACGTTTGTGGTGAAACAAGGTGAGCCGGAACAGATCGCTTACCAACTCGACACCAACGTCACCGATTCGCTCATCACCATCAAGAATGAAGATGGCACGACCATTTATTCCGGCAAAGGCGAAACCGATAAAGGCCGCCACACGGTCGATGTCGATAAACTCGATCTCAGCCAAACATTGACACCGGGTAAATACACCGTCACGGTAAACTATAAAGTGGATGGCGATAAGGATTTCACGAAATCCGCGCAAACCTATACAGCGGGTAAAGTGACCGCAGTCAATCTGACCGATGGCCAGGTCGGCACGCTGGTAGTGGATGATGTCATCCAGGTAGACCTCAAAGATGTGACGTTCGTGGGTGCTGCATCTGACGCAGCCAAGTCTAAATCCCCGGTTATCTCCGGCTTCGCAGGCTCTGAGAAATACACCGGATCCGAGCTAACCGTCGATAATGACTTACAAATTACCGATGATGACAGTAGTACCATGACGGGTGCCGTGGTCATGATCGATGAGCTTAAAGACGGCTCCGACGAGAAACTGAATGTTACCCTGCAAGAGGGTATCTCGATTAAGAGCAATAATGATGGTATACTGGTCTTAAGCGGGGTTGCCACCCGCGAGGCCTATCAACAGGTGCTTCGTTCATTAACATATAAGAACGACAACACTTCCCCCGACACATCTGACCGTACCATCTCCATAATTGTGGGGGACGGGGTCAATAGTAGTAACCGTGTGGTCAAGACGATCACATACGCATAAGTTCTATAGGTAAATAGGAGAGGTTTATATGGCAGGTTTATCAGGTGCATTGTTATCGAGCGTTTCGACACTGTCTTCGAACAGTACGGCCGTTTCGGTATTCAGTAACAACATTTCGAACTTGAACACTACCGGTTACAAAGGTAGCAACACGACGTTCTCGTCGCTTGTGACGGGCACGGGCGGTGGCGGTTCTGGCGGTGGTACGTTCGCACGTACGCGCTCGGAAGTATCGCAGCAAGGTCTGTTACAACCTACGGGTGTGGGCACGGATCTTTCGATCTCGGGTGCCGGTTTCTTCGTGGTGAAAGATACCGCTGGTAATACGTTCTACACGCGCGCTGGTAGCTTCCGTGAAGACGATACCGGTAACCTAGTGAACTCCGCACGTTTCCGCCTGCAAGGCTGGCCACTTGATAACGAAGGCCGCCTCCCGGGTGCCGCAGGTAACAGCAACACGATTTCCGCACAGCTGCTCGAGAGTTTACGCGATGTGAACCTCCGCGGTCAAACCGGCCAGGCGTTCGGCACTAGTAACCTCACGCTCGCACTGAACCTCGATGCCAGCGAAGATGTACTGAAAGGTGCTGGCGACGATATCAACTTCGACTTAAGCCCGGTCAACTACAACCGTACGGTCGCTTCTGGCGATATCATCGTACCGACCGGTACGACGACCAACCGCCTGCAATCGGGCGATACGTTCACGGTGGCCCCGGGTCTCACCCCGTCCTACACCTACACATACGGTGGTTTCTCGAACAGTATCGATATCTCTGCAGGCCTTTTCGGCGCAACCACCCCGACCGCGATCTTCTCGCCGGGTGCGGGTCTCACCGAGGGGGATGCCTTCACGATCCAAGCAGGTGGTAACGCGGCGGTGCGCTTCACTTTTAAACAATTCAGCCCGATCTCGGATCTGCGCCAGTTCAACAGCCTGCAAAGCCTGTCTGATGCCATTAATACCGTAACGGGTCTTACCTCCCGCGTGGTGAACAACCGTTTATACGTTTCGTCGACTGATGCAAACGACGCCATAAACTTCGCCACTACCACGAACACCGTGAGTGGTGGTGCTTCTACCGCGAACTGGCCGGTATCCTTGGGCCTTGGCAACGTGGCAGGTGGCACCAGCCGCTTCAACACGCTCGCTGGCCTTAAAGCCCTGATCGACGTATCCGACGGTATCGGTGCAACGCTCTTCAGCCCAGCGAACGATTCTTCGCTCCGTATCTTCGTGAAAGACCCGAAAGATACAATCACCTTCAGCGATAGCACGGGCGGTACTCCTCCGGGTGTACTGAACGAATTCGGTCTGCCGACGACTACTTTGGCACCGGTCTACGATCCGCTGGCAGCAAACGGTGACAACCTTGCATCTGGTGTGATTGCTTCTCCGTTTACCCGCAACATCCGTATCTTCGACTCGCTTGGTATCGGCCACGATATCCGCGCAGGCTTTGTAAAATCCGGTAACAACGAGTGGGAAGTCGAGTTCTACGCAGCAAATCCATCGGAAATCATCTCAAATAACCCGAACGGCATCATCGCTTACGGCACCTTGCTGTTCAACGGTGACGGTACACTCCGTAGTGCCTCTCCGCTGCTTTCAGGCCAGATCAACATCGTCTGGGCTAACCAAGCACAAAGCTCGACGCTGCAACTGAACCTCGGTACGGCAGGCTTAACCGGTGTTGGTCAAGCGGATGGTCTGCGCCAGTTCGCGGGTCCTTACACGGTCACCAAATCCGATCAGAACGGTGCACCGTCAGGTGAACTGAGTTCGCTCGAAGTGACCAAAGAAGGCGACGTGATCGCGAAATTCACCAACGGTGAGTCCCGCAAGGTGTTCCGTATCCCGCTTGCCTCATTCCCGAACCCAAACGGCTTGCTGCAATCGAGCGGTAACGTTTATATCCCAAGTAACGATTCCGGCGAATTCTCGCTGAACGAAATCGGTGCTGCACAAGTGGGTGATATCGTACCGGAGGCCTTAGAGGGCTCCACGGTCGACCTCGCAACCGAGCTGACAGGCATGATTGTCGCTCAACGCAGCTACCAAGCCGGTACAAAAGCCATTACCACGGTGGATAACATGCTGGAAGAGCTGGCTCGAATCTAAGCAAATTCCTCTTGTTTTTTCAAACAGGGCGGTCTTTACCGCCCTGTTTTTTTGTGCTGTGCTTTTGGGTTGAAACCCGCTATATATAACGCCCAAACTCAATATATTAGCTTTGTACCACCATGATCTATATCGCGTTCTTACTTTTTGCATTCATCCTTTCGTTTTTCGGAACCAAGCAAGTGCTTGCACTTCTGAAACGTTTAAAGACGCTCGATGTACCAAACGAAAGGAGCAACCACAAAACGCCAACCCCGCGCGGTGGCGGCATTGCCGTGGTGTTCACCGTGGCCGCACTGCTGGTGGTTTACCGTATCTTCAATCCTGAGAACGCTTCACTGATCACTGGCCTGATTATCAGCAGTACGTTGCTGGCGCTTGTCTCGTTCCTCGATGACATCCGCCCACTCCCTGCTTTTGGCCGTTTTGCAGCACATATCATCGTGGTCGTCACCTCGATCTATGGTTTCCACATGCTCGATGATGGCCCCGTGTTCCAGGGGTTCCTGCCAGGATGGCTTGATACCTTCGTTGCCGCATTCCTGTGGCTATGGTTCATGAACCTTTATAACTTCATGGATGGTATCGATGGTATCACTACGGTTGAGACCTCCAGCATCGCCATCGGTATCTTCTTGGTCGCCATGTTCAGCACTTTATCTTCCACCCATGCGGTGATCGCAGTGATACTGCTCGGTACGGTACTTGGCTTTGGCATCCATAATTGGCATCCGGCAAAGATATTCATGGGCGATGTCGGCAGCATCCCGCTGGGCTATCTGGTGGGCTATCTCCTGCTCTCCGCCGCTGCGCAAGGATTCTGGGCGGTGGCGCTCGTCCTTCCTGCCTACTATCTTTTCGATAGTACGTATACGATACTCCGTCGCTTGATTCGTAAACAGAATATTTTCGAAGCGCATTCGGAACATTTCTACCAGAAAGCCGTCAGGAGCGGTAAAAGCCATAGCCACGTCGCACTCTCGATCGCGTTTGCGAATATCAAACTGATCGTGATCGCTGTCACCATCACGCTTTATCACACGTTGATCCCTGGCCTTGCTTATTGCGCCATATTGATCGCACTGCTGGTCGTTTATTTTTCACGAGTCAAGAAAGCATGAGACCACATAAAACCTACCTGATCGTGCTGATGGACGCGCTGATGGCAGCGCTCAGCTTCATCGCGGCACTCTATCTGCGTTTAGGTACCGATAAATTCTACCAGGCTGAGCCTTACCTGCTGAAAGGCACGCTACTTTTCACGGTGATCGCCGTCTTGATGTTCCTGATGTTCCGCCTACCGCAACGCGTCTGGCGCTACGCATCGGTGCAGGACCTGATCTCGATCACGCAAGCGGTATCCCTCGCTGTATTGCTCTTCCTGCCATCGATGTTCCTGGTCAATCGCCTAGAAGGCGTACCGAGGTCCTATATTTTCATCCAATGGCTGCTCCTCATCATGTTGCTCGGTGGTCCACGCCTAGCTTACCGCCTGATGCAGGAAGGTTCACTGACGTTACTTTCCGGTTCTGAATTGATCGGTCAGGCGAACCGTATCCCGGTGCTGCTGTACGGCCTCAATGAACACACGGAACTTTTCATCCGCGAAACCTTCAATAACCGCCAATCACAATACCGCGTAGTCGGTATCGTCGATGATGATAAAACCAAGAAAGGCCGGGAAATTCGAGGCGTAAAGATTTACGGTGGCTTCCAGGACATTGCACGCATCGTACGGAAATTGCGTTCGCGTGACGATGCACCACATAAGATCATCGTTGCCGATACATATGATAAAGCGCTTATTCGTGAGATCGTGAGCAAGGCAGACAAAATGGGGATGCGTGTAGGGGTACTCCCGCGCCTGGCTGATGTGCGCGGTGCTGCGACCGATAAACTACAAGTGAAGATGGTGGCAGTGGAAGACCTGCTCGGGCGTGCACAAGCCGCACTCGACAGGGATCTCATGGAGTCGCATATCCGTGGAAAGAAGATATTGGTCACGGGTGCCGGCGGCACCATCGGCAGCGAACTCGTTCGACAGATCTGTAGCTACCAGCCTGCCGAGATCACGTTGTTTGAGAATGCGGAGCACAATCTTTACCTCATCGATAAAGAACTGGAAGAGCGGTTCCCGGAAATCAAGCGTTCGGCCGTGATCGGTGACGTACGTAATTTTACCTTCCTGCAGAAATTGTTTAAGGCCAAAAAGCCGGATGTGGTATTCCATGCCGCCGCGCTGAAACATGTGCCCATGGCAGAGATCAATAGCATCGAAACCGCGCACACGAATATCATCGGCACGAAATACGTGGCGGATGCCTGCCTCAAATGCGGCGTAAAGCAGATGGTCGCCATCTCCACCGATAAAGCCGTGAATCCATGCAACGTGATGGGCGCAACGAAGCGTGCCGCAGAACGTTATGTGCAAGCCCTGGGACAATCGAAGAAGAAAGTCACAACGCAATACATCACCGTGCGCTTCGGGAATGTACTCGGCTCCACCGGCTCCGTCGTGCCACTATTCCGCCGCCAGCTGGAACAGGGCGGCCCCCTCACGGTCACGCATCCGGATATGGTCCGCTACTTCATGACCGTGCGTGAAGCCGTAGAGCTCGTACTCCAGGCAGCGGCGATGAGCGCCAAAGGTTCCTACAACGGTAATATCTTCGTACTCGATATGGGTGATCCGGTGCACATCAAAGACCTCGCGCTGCAGATGATCCGCTTAGCGGGCCTGAAACCGGACGAAGATATCAAGATCACGTTCACCGGCCTTCGCCCAGGCGAAAAACTCTACGAAGAATTATTCTATACCTTCGAAGCACCTGAGCATACCACCTACGACGGCCTGATGCTCGCACGTTCCCAGAAGTACAACTTGAAGAAAATCGAACAAGCGATCGCAAGCCTCCATCAGGCGATCGATGCCCGCGATGAGAAAACCGTCGCCGCACAGATCGCATCGCTCGCTCCTGAATATACCAAAGGATAGACCATGCCTGGCGCCAGCGTCATCACCGATGATATCATCGCAGCGATCATCAGTATCTTACTCGTGGTCGTCACTACCATCATTTACTATGATGTCCTCCGCATTACATGGGAGTTACTGCCTAAATTCAAGATGTCGCCACGCAAACGGATCATCATCGTTATACTGGCAATATTTGTAGGTCACACGCTGGCAGTATGGATTTATGGGGTTACTTATTGGGTGGTCGCTAAATACCCTTTCCTCGGCAGCCTGCAGGGTGCCTATAACACCGAATTCCTAGACTATGTCTATTTTTCTGTAGTCACTTACTCATCCCTGGGTTTTGGCGACCTGCTTCCCCTGGGTGCCATACGCATGATTTCAGGAGTGGAGGCACTGAATGGACTGGTCTTGATTGGCTGGTCGATATCCTTCACCTACCTCGTTATGCATGATTTCTGGCATCTGCACAAACCGAAGAAATAGCTATTCCGATCGTCTCGTATAAAGCGAGAGCGTCAAATCATCTTCGATCTTATCGTTTGTGAATGTGGTTAGTTTCTCCACTAGATTCGCAAGCAGTTTCTCACCCGACAGCGGGTTATCCTTGAGGTTTTTCTCCACTATTTTCTTTACCTCCTTATCATTGAGGAAATCCTCCTTCCTGCCTTCACTTTCGATCAGTGCATCACTGTAGAGAAAAACGCTATCGAGCGGATGGAAAGGAATCGAACGTGTATCGTACTTATTATGGTCAGAGACACCTAGAGGGATGCCCGAGCCATTCAAGAAGGTGGCCTTCCCATGCTCTTGGGAGTAGAAGATCGGGTGCGTGTAACCTGCCGCTGAGTAATTGAGGAAGTTGTTTTTGATATCGACCACCCCAAAGAACATCGTGGCGAATTGGCCGGTCGGTAATAATTGCAGGAGCCGGTCATTCAGGCTGCAAAGATAGGTTCCCGGATCCTGCTGCATGTTCTTGGAATCATCATTGATGATCGCATGGATGCGGAAGGTGTTAAGCGCAGCCCCTACACCATGGCCTGAGAAATCGAGCGCGTAGATCGCGATCTTGTCTTTCGATAATATCTTGATACCCCAGAGATCACCGCTCACCTCCTTCGAAGCCAGGAAAAAGGAGTGCACATTGATACTATACCACTTCGCCACGGAATGCTTTTGGTGCGCTGACGGCATCAATAACAACTGCATATCCTTTGCATGACGCATCTCCGCCTGCATTACTCTCCTATATTCTAACAGCTGTTTCAGAAGCGACTGCCTGTGGAGGTGAACCTGTACACGTGCAATCATCTCCTCGGGGCTGAAAGGCTTTGTGATGAGGTCGGTTGCACCCGCACTGAACGCACTCGATTTGTCCGTGGATTCGGAAAGTGCGGTGATCACCAATATCGGCACCTCTTTCAGATTCTCCATCTCCCGGATGGCACGGCAGAATTCAAAGCCATTCATCCGTGGCATCATGATATCGAGCAAGATGATATCCGGAGGATTAAGGCGCGCCTTCTCGATAGCATCGATACCATCCGTCGCCTCATCGATATTCTTGAACCCTCCGCGCGCGAGGAAGTTCGTGATCACTGCACGGCTGATCTTGCTATCGTCTGCAAGCAAAATACGGCTTCTATCATTGACACTAGGCTTTAGCATTCAATGAGAACTCCATACGAATACATTTTCCTCTTTTATGAAGCGACATATGGTGTGTGAAACGCTGGATCATAGCGAGGCCGCGCGGGTATGGTGATTTAAGGTTTCTTTCCAGTGCCTGCTTGAGATTAAATCCTTTCCCTTCATCCTCCACTTCAATACTCAGTACATCATCCGAATATTCACACCGCAGTGTTATCTTGCGATTGGCATAGTCCGGATCCTCAAGGCGGTGCATGGTGAGTTCCTGCACCTGTAGAAAGCTCGAGGTATTCCCATTCTGGCTCCCAACCTGTAGATTGCCATGCAGTATGGCATTCGACACCGCTTCGTGCAGACAGAGCTTGATGGTCTCCTTCTGTTTTGGACTGAGGAAAGTCAATTGCCCAATCAACCAGTCCGCCAGAGAGAACCGGTAGGCATGTGCGGTATCAAAGACCACCTCGAAGGCGGATTGTTCGCTTAAGTTAAGCTGCATAGGGTGAGAGGCAGGGGTGCTCCCCGATTTGGGATTCTTGAATCTGAAGGTTGCCATGGCCATTACCTCATATCGAACAGTGTATGGAAATGGGAGATCTTGAATATCTTATCCACTTGGCCTTGTGCACGCAGCAGGGTTATACCCCCACCCCGCTTGCCGAGTTCCTCCCGCGCAAGGAGAAGCATGCCGAGTGCTGCGGAATCGATGAATTGTGTCGCAGAGAAATCGATGATCAGGCGAGTAACGTTCTTTTGCTCGATGGTATTCAGGATATTCCTGAACCATTCACTATCCGTGAAGGTAAATTTCTCATGCACCTGAACATGAAGCTCATTATGGGAGGCAGCGGCGTTTGACATAGTGTTCTCCTAAAAAAGTTCGACATTATCCGTGGAAGTACCGGAAGACGCCGCAGCTACCAGCTGTTGCTTTGGCTTGCGACCCAGTTTCTCTGCATACGAGTTATTGAATTCACTGAGCAGGAAACAGCGGGATAGCTCGTCTGCAATCGCTTCATACTGCTCAGGCTTGAAGGAATGTTGTTCTGCGATCATGCGCCCTATTACGCTGAGCGCTCCCACCGTATTATGGATATATTGTGAGGTGCGATCCTGAAACTGCATGCCGACCACCGTGCCTACAATGGTTTTCGATATCTCGTGGGAGGTCTTCGCTGTCTTATCGAGCACATCCTTGAACCGCCCATTTTGCTCCAGCATCGCTTGCAGCAGCTTATCAAGTTTTTCGCGCGACTCGATATTCTTGGTCATATCCGCATTCGCGACCTCGCTTAATTTTTCATAGCTATTGCGTACGCTGCTGGAAACCAGCCCGATCTTGGTGCGCATCTCGCGAGAAAGCCCTGCTATTTCCTGCGATACGACCTTCACCTCATGCGCGACGATCCGGAAACCATCACCCTCTCTTCCCGCACGCGAAGCCTCGATGCTTGCATTGAGTGAGAGGAGGTGCGTCTGCTTCGTAATGCTCTGGATCTTGGTGTTGAATGTCTCGATGGCAGTCAGTGCCTTCATCGCATCATCGAGGCTGTAAACCATGTACATCGACATCTTCGAGATGAAGAGGATACGTTCGATAGAACTGGAGAAGGCCTCGTTAAAGCTTCGGGCAAAATCATTCATAGTGATGGATTCACCGTCTACCGTCAGGGCACTGGCGGTTTCGACCAACTCGTCGATGATCGTCCCTTGCTGTTCGATCGACTGTGAGAGCTTCTGGAATTTCTGACTAAGGTCTAGAGCACTATCTTCCACCAGTTTTGAGGTTTGCGGCAATTTCTCTATCAGCACCTCAATCGCCTTATCGACAGGATTGACGGTCAATCCCTGTTTGTCCTCTTGATTCGCTGCGTACTCTTCCGCGATATGCGCCACCGGTATAGTCATATCTCGTTTCCTCTCCTATGGGATGCTTGCCGTACGGTGCTGAAATGACTGCAGACTGCCTCGGTGATAAACTCAAGGCCGAGTTGCACGTCTACAGCCCCTGCCAGATATGCCGCTTTCGGCATGCCATAGACCACAGAACTATCTTCATCCTGTGCGATGGTATAGGAACCGGCCTGCTTCATAGACAGCATACCCGCTGCACCGTCCTTACCCATTCCGGTCAGGATCACACCCACAGCCGCTTTCCCTACCGTACGCGCAACCGATGCGAACATCACATCAACGGAAGGGCGGTGTCCCGATATCTTCTTTCCCTGATGCACCCGGCAGGTATAGGCGCCCGCGCGTCCCTCCACTTCGAGATGTGAGCCACCGGGAGCAATGTACGCATTACCCGAACTTACCTTCATACCGTGGGCAGCCTCCTGCACGTCGATACTCGAAACCGAAGAAAGTCGCCGCGCCAACTGGCTTGTGAAACCGGGGGGCATATGCTGGGTAATCACGATGGGCGGGCTATTAGGAGGGAAGAAGGGCACGATGGCCCTCAGCGCCTCCACACCGCCAGTAGAAGCACCGATCGCGATCAGGCCGCTGCTGGTGCCACCAGTGGGAATCGGACATACTTTCTGCTTAGGAATTGGTTTGGTCCGTAATTTTGCCTTTGCAGCGGCTTTTACCTTTGCAATCAATTCTACCTCTATGGATTTAATATCCGATGATTCGGTCGGCTTGCCGATACAATCCACCGCACCGATCTCAAGTGCACGCAAAGTCGCCTCCGCATTATGCTGTGTAAGCGAGGAGACCATCACCACCGGTGTGGGACGTAGGGTCATGATTTTTTCCAGGAACATCAGCCCGTCCATATTCGGCATCTCGATATCGAGGGTCACCACATCCGGTTTTAACCTCTTCATCATATCACGCGCGATAAGGGGGTCGCCGGCGGTGCCAAGCACTTGGATATCCGCATCTGCGGAAAGTATCGCAGTGAAGATATTACGGATGAAGCTCGAATCATCCACGACCAATACGCCGATCTTCCGGTTCACGTGAACATCTCCAGCTCGGCTTTTCTGTTCTTCTTCTGTGCCTTTTGTGCGTACGTACTTTCCTCGTCGACGATGCGCATATCTTCCCTGCGGCTGAGCTTACGCACCATCACGCGGCCGGTATCTGGGAAATAATGTAGTCGCCGTGGCTGCTTGCCGCCTAAATCCTCGGACGCGATCTTTAGTCCCTCTTCGCGCAGGAAACTACGGACGAATTCCGAGTTCTTATCCCCGATCAGGGCAGAGCTGTTGGTGACATTCCCTCCCCCAAACACCTTGATCTCAAAACGGTTCTTTTTGCCCCCAAGCTTTATGATCTCGTTGATGAGCTGCTCCATGGCAAAGGCGCCAAAGCGCGCAGAATCGGCAGAAAAGCCATCCACCCCAGGCAACAGGAAATGGTTCATCCCGCCGACATTGATCTCTGGATCGCGTATGCAAGCCGAAACGCAGGAACCCAGAATGGTCACCAACATTTCACCTTGGTCTGCCGTAACGTAATATTCGCCGGAGAATACTTTCACCACCGTCAGTTCAGAGACCTGATCGAAATAGCGCTTGATGCCATCATAGTAGTCGCCTACCTGGACACGCTCGCTATCGGTTCTCCTAATGGGAATGCGGGTCATGCGATCTTCCTGTAAATCGTTGTACCTACCGACCTGAACCGTGTACTGACATTGAAGAGATTTTCAGAATGCCCGATACATAGGCAGCCATTATCTACCATACGATCAGCGAATTTATCGAATATGGCCCGCTGCACCTCTTTATTGAAATAAATGACGACATTTCGGCAGAAGATAACCTGAAACTGCCCTTTGACCGGCCAGTGGTCGAGGAAATTCATACGCTTGAAAGTCACGAACTTCCTGAGTTCATCCGTCACCGTAACCGTCTCTCCATCATCTGATGTTTCGAGATATTTACGGTGATACTCTTGCGGAATATCTTTTAGCACCTCAGAAGGATATGTGGCAGCAGCACCTTTCCCAAGCACCTCGGTATCGATATCCGTTGCCAATATCTTGAAGTCTTTATATGCCAGTTCGGGCATCGCCGAGAGCATCGTCATCGCAATCGAATAGGCTTCCATCCCGACCGAACATCCCGCCGACCATATCCGAATCTTTTCCGGCTTTTGTTCTGTCAGTTCCTTCACCACTACGTCACGCAGATAATGGAAGTGGTGCTCCTCACGGAAGAAGCGCGTCACATTGGTGGTGATAGCATTCACGAAATTGATGAGTTCACTGCCTGAGCTATCAGAACTAAGTATCTCGCAATATTCACGGAAGCCCCCGATATTTAGCGTACGTATACGGCGGACCAAACGTGAGTACACCATGTTTTTCTTATGCTCCGCGAGTTCGATTCCCGTTTTTTCGCTTACCATGGTTCGGATGAAGCGAAAATCACGGTCGCTGAACTCAAAGCCTTTTTCGATAGCAGCGTTCATCTTCTAAGCCCCTTATGTAAGATCCTAGAATTCTTCCCAACCTTCATCGAACTTGGCTTCTGCAGCGCTGACGGCCATTTTCTTTCCGTTTGCCTTTTTCATGGCTGACACTTCCGGTTTCTTCTTGCTGGTCGTGATGGGCTTCGTCGCTACCTTTACCGGTTTGGTATGGACCTTGAGATGACCGTTCGATGGTGCTTCGAGCGCAAGTGGCGCTTTCTCTTTCTTTGACGGAGATTCCTCCTTGTCCGAGATACGGAAGAACTCCATCAGGCTCTCGAGTTTGCCCGCTTGTTCCACGAGCGACTGGGCAGCTGCCGTATTCTCTTCTACGAGCGCGGCATTCTGCTGTGTCCCCTCATCCATCTCACTGATCGCCGAGTTGATTTCATCGATACCCGTCGCTTGCTGCTCACTGGCAGAGGCGATCTCTGACATAAGCCCCGTGACATCCTTCACCGATTTCACGATCTGCTCTAAGGTCTTACCGGCTTCGTTCACCAGTTCGGAACCCTTCTTCACTTCATCGACACTCTCGTTTATGAGGGTCTTGATCTCCTTCGATGCAGAGGCCGAACGACCCGCAAGCGAGCGCACCTCACTTGCCACCACCGCAAAGCCCTTACCCGCCTCACCGGCACGCGCCGCCTCAACTGCGGCATTCAGCGCCAGCAGATTGGTCTGGAACGCGATATCGTCGATCACACCGATGATATCCGCGATCTTCTGGGAAGAAGCCGAGATACGCTCCATCGCCTTCACGGCATTACCGACCACCTGACCACCCGTAGTCGCCACTTCGCTCGCACGGCTGGAGAGGGCATTGGCCTGCTGCGCGTTCTCGGAGTTCTGTTTCACGGTCGAGGTGATCTGCTCCATACTTGCTGCGGTCTCCTCAAGCGACGAGGCTTGCGATTCCGTACGTTGCGAGAGATCGGTACTGCCGGACGATATCTCCGACGACGCACTGTTCACCGATTGTGCCGTATCCTTGATATCGAACACCGTATCCCGGAGCTTATCGATGGTCGTATTGAGTGCTTGTTTGATATCGTCGAACATCCCTTCGTACTGGTTATTGATCTTTTTCGTGAGATCACCCTGTGACATCGAGTTGATCACCTCACCGATTTCGGTAAGACCATTTAACGAAACCTCACCGATGCGGTTGATGCCTTTACTTAAGTTCAGCATGAAGCCGGTTTTACCCGCTTCCGGGAGGCGTTTAGAGAAATCACCCTTCGCCGAAGCCTGGACTATACCGTCCACTTCTGCTTCGATCGCCTTTTGTAGCGTGACGTCTTTCCATTCGACTACGGTGCCGAGTCGCTCATTGTTTTTACCCAACACCGGGTTTGCCACAAGATCAAAGAGACGCCCGCCGACCGTGATGGAAGTCTCATAAACCGATTTCAGGTTGGCAAGCATGCTGCGTTGATGCTCCGGCTTCTTGTGGAAATTATCGATACTAGAACCGATGAGTTTTTCCGTATCGAAGTTCGGCAATTGCTTACGGATATCTGCTTCCGCCGCTTTCATCATATTGATAACAGACGGGTTCATATAGATGATCGTATTGGTTTCATCTGCCAGCATCACGTTACTGGTGACACAATCGAGTGACGTCTGTACACGCTGCGAGCGCAGAGTCTCTGCACGCCGGTAGGTTACGTCGACTGCGTATTTCACGACCTTGAATGGCTTTCCATTCACATCCATGACCGGGTTATAGGTAGCCTGGATCCAGACCTCATTACCATTCTTCGCAAAACGTATATACTGGTCGGCCTTGAATTTTCCTGCAGCCAGGTCTGCCCAGAATTCCTTATATTCAGGGCTTGCAGCATATTTCGGATCGACGAACATGCTGTGGTGTTTGCCTTTGATTTCCTCGAATGTATAACCAAGCGCTTTTAAGAAGTGCTCATTTGCTTTGGTGATCGTACCATCTAAGGTAAATTCGATACTTGCTTGCGAACGATTGAGCGCCTGCACCTGACCTTGGCAATCCTCAAGGATCTTATCAAGCGCACGCTTCTGCGTAACATCTTGCCATTCTACGACCGTACCGATACGGCGTTTCTTGCCGTCAAATACTGGATTCGCGATCAGATCAAATATGCGAGTACCAATCGTGATAGAGGTTTGATAGGTACTCTCGTGTTTAGCAACCGAAGTGTGCTGATTCTCCGCCCGTTTCGCGAGGCTGTCGATATCCATACCGAGTAATTTACTTGCATCAAAGGCTGGTATCTCCTTACGGATATCCGCTTCTGCCACCTTGAACATCTCGCGCACCGACGGATTCATATAAACCACCGTGTTTTTATCATCCGCCAGCATCACGCCACTCGTAACGCAGTCGAGCGAGGTCTGAACCCGCGTGTTGGCGTAGAGCGCTTTCTTGAGGTCCGCCAAGGAATTGGCCATGGTCCCAATCTCGTCCTTACGTTCTGTGCCCTCGATGGTGATATCATATTCACCTTCCGCTATGGATTTGATGTTACTCGAGGCTTTGAGCAGCGGCGTGCTCGCCAGTTTGCCGAGCAGAGAGCCGATTGTCAGAATCACAAAGAACGATCCTGCCATAATGATGTAGAGCACGCGTTTGGTATTTACCACCCCCTCGAACGCATACTGCGCAGGCTGATGAACAAGCACCGTCCAACCAAGTCCAGGATAACCGAGCGCACCGTCGGAACGAGACCAACTGACTGCATCTTCTTCACCACTACCAAAATCCTTCTCGACCTTACTTCCTTCGGTCGATTTGAGTGCCTCTTCAGCCGCCGGGATGTTGAGACTTGCGATCGTTTTCTTGCCAATGCCACCCGTGACACGGTTTGTATCCACATGTTCTGCGGGGTCGTAATTCACCAAGGCAGTCCCTGCTGCATCCGTAATAGCGATAGCGGTCGCCTTATCGCCATCCTTCTCCATAGAATCATGTACACTTTTCACGATATTTTCCACTAAGCCGAAATCGGCAAAGTTCACCCACACACCAATGGTTTTACCGGCAGTGTCATGCACGGGTGCAGCAAACGTAATGGTAAAGCCATCTTCGCCACGGTAGATGTCCGATATCAGTGATTCATAGCGTGGCTGTTCTACCACCGTGCCATCGAGACCTTCGCCTTTCAGGAATTCTTTATGCATCACTTTCTGGAACCAGGATGCATCCTTGAACGACCGGCCATAAATGCTAGAAACATTTAATGCCTTGCCTTGGTTGTCTGCAGTATTGACCGCTGCAACCTTGCCCTCGGTGTCCACTATCATCATTAATTTATAGATGCCATAGTTTGTCATATAGGAGTTCATTGCGGTCACGAGCGGACTAGCCTCCGATGCCTTGTACCAATTACTGGTATCGTGTGCGGCAGCATTCATGCAGAACGCTTGCACATCGCCGTAGCGCTCAAAGAGGTTGCGATCAATCAATTCATTTATCTCCTCGGCGGTATTGCCATGCGAGGCAAGCGTAAGCTTATCCATCTCATTGAGTTTGCTGAATATAATTGGCATCACCGCAAGAATCGGCAGCAAGCCGAAGACGAGGAGTAATAACGTGAGTTTGGTACGGATATTGAATGTAAACATGGCATTACCTTTCGTTTGGATTTCTTTGGCGGGATGTATGTTCGTACTCATGATGCTTTCTCCACGTTTGCTGGAATCTGATCGATCTCGAAAAGGTTTTCGACGTTCAGCAATACGACCATCTTGTCCTGGACAGAGATGAGGCCATTGATGAATTCCTTATCGATGGTGGTATCGGAAACAGGGGCGGATTTGATCTCACTCGCCTGCACGGTCAGGATATCGGAGACCGCATCCGCGAGCACACCGATGGTGCGGTTCGCCACCGCCATCACGACCACTACATGCTTGGATTCCGCCAGCGTGACACCCATGCCGAAGCGGGTACGCAGGTCGAATATCGGAATCACCACACCACGAAGGTTGATGACGCCGCGCATATACTCCGGTGAGTTCGGCATGCGTGTGGCTTCTGTCCAGCCTTTGATCTCGCGGACCGCCATGATATCCACACCATATTCCGCGCCCGATACCGAGAAAGTGAGGAACTGCATCACCTCACCTTTCGCAAGTTCCTGGCTATTTGTACTTTTTTCATTCACTGGTTTGGCTTCTGCTGTCATGTTTCCCTCGCTCAAGCGGCGTGCTCAACGGTTTTGGCGTGCACAAGTGCAGCACCCATTTTCTGTAATCCCCCGATGTCCAGAATCAGAGAGACATTGCCATCTCCTAGAATGGTAGCACCCGAAATGCCGGCCACCGGACTTGAATTCTCTTCGATGCTTTTAATCACAACCTGCTGTTGGCCCAGCAACTCATCGACAAGCAGACCCACTTTGTCGCGGCCACTCTCCACCAGTACGACGAGTCCACGCGCGGGATCCTGCACTGCGTTCTTCACCCCGAAGATATGGTAAAGCCCGATCACAGGGATGAATTCGCCACGCACGTTGATCACACTGCCACCATCTGCGACCGGCTTCACCGCACCGGCAGAAGGCTTCATGCTTTCAATGATATTGTTGATTGGTACGATGTATTTCTCCTGCCCCACGCGAACGATCATGCCATCCAGGATCGCGAGCGTGAGTGGGAGCGTGACCACAATGCGTGAACCCTTTCCCGGCGTGTTATAGAGCCCTACCGTTCCACCGAGACTATGGATGTTGCGGCGAACGACATCCATACCCACGCCGCGGCCGGATACATTCGTCACCTGTTCCGCCGTCGAGAATCCGGGCATGAAGATCAAATGGTCGATCTCTTCATCGCTTAAGATGGCATTCGCTTCGATCAATCCCTTTTCCTTCGCCTTGCTAAGCACGCGTTCCCGGTTGATGCCCCGCCCGTCATCTCCGATCTCGATCACGATCCTGCCGCCACGATGGTCGGCCGATAAGGTGATGACCCCTTGCTCCGGCTTACCTGATTTCTTGCGATCCTCCGGCTTCTCGATGCCGTGGTCGACGGAATTACGGATCATATGCGTAAGGGGGTCGCCGAGTTGCTCGATCACCGTTTTATCGATTTCGGTGTTCTCTCCCGTCATCTCGATACGGATATCCTTGTTGAGTTGTTTCGAGAGGTCGCGGACGATACGCGGCATACGTGAGAAAATCGATTTCACCGGCTGCATCCGCACGCTCATCACGGATTCCTGCAACTCACGTGTATGCTGGGAGAGTTCTTCGACTCCCTGGATCAGTTTAAGAAAACGCTCGGGCGGTAGGTCGCGCACCTGTGCCTGGATCATCGCTTGCGTAATCACCAGCTCGCCTACCATATTGACGAGTCTGTCCACCTTATCGGTATCAACCCGGATACTGGTGACCACTTTTTGGGCGCTATCATCCGGGCGCTTTTCTGCCGCGGGCTTCACTTCTTGCGTAGCGCTTGCCTGCGCAGACACTTCAGTCCCTATCTCCGTGATCTCGAGATCGCACTCCCCTTCGACAAACTCAAACGCCTCCTTGATCGGGGCGGTGCCTTTGCTACTTTCTATCTCCATTACCCATGATAGATAACAATCGAGGGGTGCCAGATGGGAGATATCGGGAAGCGCACGGATATCGGCCTCGACCCTTACAACACCCACTTTCTGCAATTCACGGATGATAAGAAGCGGTTCATTACCACTGCTGAATAATTCTTTCTTCGGCTTGAACGAGACGCGGTACTCGCCTGACGCAGTAACGGCGGATTTATCCCTGGCGCTCTTCGTTGGTACGCTAGAGCCGCCTTTACCAGCAAAGTTCAAAAGTTCGTTCGCAAGCACCTTACCGAAATCTGGTGGCACCGGTTTATTATCGCGCGCAGCACCCACCATCTCCTTCACGACATCGACCGAGCGGAGTAATGCATCCACCACATCGCGCGAAGGAGCAACCTTACCTTCGCGCATCGCATCGAGTAAGGCTTCTGCAATATGGGTAAACCCCACCAGCTCTTGGAAACCGAACGCGCCGCCGCCGCCTTTGATGGAGTGGGCACAACGGAAAATCGCGTTTAAGTCTTCCGCACGGGCCCCTTCACCATCGAGCGAGAGTAATTTCTCCTCCATTTCCTGAAGCAGCTCGAAGCATTCGGTGATGTAGGTTTGCTTGAACTGATCCAGGTTGAGCGACATGATCTTCTAAGCCCCACAGACTTTCTTGACCACTTCAACCAGCTTTTCGGGATTGAAGGGTTTTACGATCCACCCGGTGGCACCTGCCGCTTTGCCCTCCCCTTTTTTGCTATCGTCCGCCTCGGTGGTGAGCATCAGGATGGGAGTGAATTTATGTTCCGGCGATTGGCGTAGTTGTCGGATCAACTCCAAGCCGTTCATATTCGGCATATTGAGATCCGTGATGATGATATCGACCTTGCTTGAGCCCAGCACCGTTAAGGCATGTTTGCCATCTTCGGCTTCCATCACTTCATAGCCTGCACTCTTCAGCGTGAACGACACCATGTCGCGCATGGTCTTTGAATCGTCGACGGTCAGGGCCTTCTTACTCATGCCGCACTCCACTCTTTGAGATTCCTGGAAAACCCGAGATCGGTGAATGCGAGCGAGAACACAACCGTTGGCGATGTAATCTTCAGTGCACCACCAGACGCCGTAAGATATTTGGCAAGCGAGAGGATGATCTGCACGCACGGTGTGGTGAGCCGCTCAACCTTGGATGCATCAAGCGTGATATGTGTTGTCCGCTCGGAGAGTTTCTTGATCTCCTCATAGAATGACTCCACTGCACGGATATCGAGTTGCGCGGGAAGTACATGCTCAGAAAATGCTACCTGCTTATTTTCCATTTCTGTTTCCTTGAAATGCACACGCTTAGGTTGTATTAAAGCAATACACTCAGCTAAAATAAATTTCAACCTCTACGTGCATAAATTTTATATCTTTTTGATATTTTGTGAGATTTCTGCGGATATAAAAAATATAATTCCATCTATTTCTACTCAAAGTTGATTCATTTCGAGACACACGACAAACTTTGCGCCGAACAAACCGAGCGGTCACTTCCTACGCTTGTGATTGCAAATTACCTTGGTTGTCGGTAGCATGAGTTACTTTGAAAAATAACATCGGGTCGCTATGCGTCTTTTCTCCCTCCGCGTCTTAGTCACAAGCCTCGCCCTCAGCCTCGTACTTTCGCTTACCCTCAAGAGCGGTGCTGTTAGCGCCGCAGCGCCGGATATGTATGACGATGACGTACTCGTCGATTGCAAGCCGACACTCGAAGTGAAAGATATCACCTACTATCCAGGCCCGGACGATATCGGCCGCACCAACAACCTTCGCCGTAAAACCGGTATCGCTGTCGTGGCGAAAGGTGAGCCGATCTATGTCGTGGGCCGCGTCGTAGATAAAGATTGCGTGCCGATCTCTGATGCGCGCGTGGAGATGTGGCAGGCGAATACGTTTGGTAAATACAGTCATCCGGCCGATAAATCCGACAATCTGAAGGATGACAATTTCATCGGCTCCGGTTTCACGAAAACCGATAACCTCGGCCAGTTCACCTTCCTCACCATCTTCCCGGGTTCGAAGGATGATAAATCCGCCCCGCGTGTACATTTCCGTGTGCAACACCCGGAATTCAAAGAGGTCTATACCGAGATGTATTTCCCGGAACAGGAAAAGAACTACAAGGATGAAGCGCTCTCCAAAGACAAATCCCGCCTCGATGCACTCTCTGCTAAAGTGAAGTTCGAGAGCCGCGAAGGTCAATACCGTGTCGAGCGTATCGACGGCGACATGGTCTATCACTTCGTCATCACGATGGACGGCAAGAACCGCTTCCGCCGTTACTAGTTTGTGTTAAGTGGCTGCTAACCTCCTCCTCAGTGTCCAGGATGCCTATGTCACGTTCGGCGGAAAGCCGCTGTTCGATGGACTTTCGTTCAACATCCACGAAGGCGACAAGATCTGCCTGATCGGCAAGAACGGTGCCGGCAAAACGACACTCATGCAGCTCATCACCGGCGAACGCGAACTCGATGGCGGCAAGCGCCTGCAGCATCCGGGTGTCACGATCGGCTACCTCCCGCAGGAAATCTATCCCGATAAAGACCAGACGGTCGAAGCCTTCATCCTAGCCGCCGTGCCCAAAGACCGCGAGGGCGAAGACCATACCTACAAGGTGCAGATGGTGATGGGCCCGCTCGAACTCCATGGCAGCGATAAGATGGGCACATTATCCGGTGGCCAGCTTCGCCGCGCAGCCTTAGCGCGCGCACTGGTGGAAGATCCGGATATCCTGCTCCTCGATGAACCGACGAACCATCTGGACTTAGTGGGCATCGAATGGCTCGAAGAGTTTTTGAACGCCTATCGCGGCACGCTCATCTGTGTCAGCCACGACCGCACCTTCCTCTCCAACATCTCCGATAAAGTCTTCTGGCTCGACCGTAGCCGTGTACGGGTGTGCCCGCGCGGTTTCGCATATTTCGAGGAATGGTCCGCGATGCTCTTAGAGCAGGAAGCGCGCGAGCTCGAAAACCGCAGCAAGATCGTGGCACAGGAAGTGGCGTGGGCGAGCCAGGGTGTGAAGGCACGCCGCAAACGGAACATCCGCCGCCTGGAGCAAGTGAGCATCATGCGCGAGCAGCTGAAGGCCGACCAAAGCCAGTATAACCGCCTGATCCGCAAGATCGAAGTCACCCCGATGAAGGAACTCGAAGTCTCCTCGCATGTCGTCGCCGAATTCTATAAGGTCGGAAAATATTTTGAAACAGCGGGTGGCAAGAAAACCATTTTGGATGGTTTCAGCCTGCGCGTGGTGCGCGGCGACCGGATTGGACTCCTCGGCCGCAACGGCTCCGGCAAAACCACGTTCCTGCGTTTGCTCCTCGGTGAGATCGAACCGGATGCCGGCAAGGTAAAGCTCGCACGCAATGTGGAGATTTCGTATTTCGACCAAAAGCGCCAGGAGCTCGACCCGAAGAAATCGCTCCGCGAAACGCTCTGCCCGAAAGGCAATGACTATGTCGATGTCGCCGGCAAACCGCGCCATGTGTATGGCTATCTGCAGGATTTCATGTTCGACCCGAAAGACGCACATAACCTGGTCGGCACACTCTCGGGTGGCCAGCGAAATCGCTTGATGCTCGCCAAAGTGCTCGCGACTCCCGGCAACTTCCTGATCTTGGATGAACCGACGAACGACCTCGATATGGATACGCTCGATATGCTCGAGGAGATTTTGGCGAAATATACGGGCACGCTCATCGTGGTCAGTCACGACCGCGACTTCCTCGACCAGACCGTCACTTCCACCCTCGCCTTCGAAGGGGGCGGCAAGGTGGAGAGTGTCATCGGCGGATATACGGATTATCTGGAAGCGACGGGAAAGAAAAAGCCCGCTACACCAAAGCCGGAGAAAGTGGAGAAGAAGGAAAAGGCACCGAAGGCCTTCGTGCTGCCGAAGAGTTCGAGCGCGCCGGAACCGAAAGGCCGCCGCCTCAGCAACAAAGAGCAATATGAGCTGAAGCACCTGCCGCAGAAAATCAAAACACTCACCGACGAAGTAAACGACCTGCACCGCCAGCTCGAAGACGCCGACCTCTACATGAAACACCCCGAGATGTTCGACCGCGCCTCCCGCCGTGTCGCCCGCGCCCAGGAAGAGCTGGAAGCTGCGGAGTTGTTATGGTTGGAGTTGGAGGAAATCAGAGAAGCAAGCGGGCAGGATTAAAAGCCGTTAATGGTAGCGCTTTGATTTTTTTTCGGATAATGCGAAGCGCAACGATTCCACACGGAGATGCTGGAAAAGCACCAGATAACAGCCAAAGGAGACAAAAAATTCAGCGACTTCCTGAATATACGCCCCCGCTCGATCCCAACGAGTTATGATATCGTAATAAAAAACGAAGTAACAGACGGCGCTTAGGAAATACGGCGTGTAGCGGAACGGTATGACGAATAAATCAACTCTCACCACCTGCATCAATTCTTTGAGCCATCTTACCTGTACGCGCGAGAGCATACGGTATAGTAAACCAGAAAACACGCCGTAGCTGCCAATCACCAAATGGACATACCGGTTTTTAATACCGGAAATATTATGCAGGTTAAACTCCTGCTGTTTGTTGTGCGCTAGCATCCATGGGGGTGTGGGATATTGGAATATGCGCTGTCCCCAACTCAATTCCTCCATCGCAATAAAGAAAAAGAACGCCACGCCGACAGCAAATAAGAAAGCAGTTTCTTTTTGGTTATGGCTATAGAAAAGGCGGCAGAGATACACACATAAAGTGGCCGAAAGCAGATCAAAGGCGAATTGCATGGTCTCTAAACCGCCATCTTCACTTGCAATATAAGCGAACCTACTGATGTTAGCCGTCATCAGGTAACAGGAGAGTAACACCGTTAAGATAACGAATACCAGATGGGGTATCATCGCTATCGCCTCGCGTAGAGTGAAGAAGCGATAGAGCTTAGACTTCATACCATCTCTCTGCAAATGAATTAATCCCTAGGTTTCACCATCTGTTCCGGTTTCACCCATTTGGTGAATTGCTCGTCGGTGAGGAGCTTCAGCTCGATCGCGGCTTGCTTGAGGGTTTTGTTCTCTTTATGCGCTTTCTTCGCGATCTTGGCCGCGTTATCGTAACCGATATACGGATTGAGAGCCGTCACTAACATCAGTGATTCATCGCGGAGACGCGTGATGCGCGCCTTGTCCGCCTTGATGCCGGAAACGCAGTTATCGGTGAAGCTCACCGCCGAATCCGCGAGCAATTTGATCGATTGCAGCAGGTTATAGATCATCACCGGTTTGAATACGTTCAGCTCAAAGTGACCATTGGAACCCGCGACCGTGACGGTCACGTGGTTGCCCATCACTTGCGTGCACACCATGGTGAGCGCTTCGCACTGCGTCGGGTTCACTTTACCCGGCATGATGGAAGAACCCGGCTCGTTCTCCGGCAGGATGATCTCGCCGAAGCCGCAGCGCGGGCCGGAGCCGAGCAGGCGGATATCGTTCGCGATCTTCATGAGGCTGACCGCGAGCACGTTCATCGCGCCCGAGGCTTCCACGATCGCATCGTGCGACGCGAGCGCCTCGAATTTATTCTCGGCGGTGACGAACGGCAGGACGGCCGGACGGCCCGACTGGCGAGCACGCTGAAACGCACGGACGACGGCTCCATCGGTGGCTGAATGCGCCATGGGAGGACCATCGTAGGGCGGATTCCCGGACCACGGCCGATGGTTCGGTGCCGCGGAATGCGTATACAAGGGGGCATGAAGAACGTCTCCACCGGCACCGGACTCCTCGCCCTCGGACTCGGCATCGCGGCCTTCCCCGCGATCAGCCGCCTTGCCGCTCCTGCGCAGGCCGCATCGCCCGCGCTCGGCGCCTCGGCCATCGTCGCGGCGGCGCAGGCGCAGGCCGTGCCGACCGTCACGTGGCGCGGCGTGACCCAGCAGGGCCAGTACACGTTCTATCACCGGCTCTGGTCGGACG
>RGZB01000111.1 GCA_010031735.1 Pseudomonadota bacterium
CCAGAGGAAAGGGCATCAGCCCGTCCTCAGAGCAATACTGGGAAGAACTTGATGCGCGTGTGAGCCGTCGCCTTGGCAGGGATGATGGTGAACGGAAGCCTAGAAAGTCTGCCCCACCCGTGACTGGAAGAGGGGATTCATCCCGTCCTTCCACATCGAGTGACAACAAGGTCTATCTCTCTTCGGAACGGATCAAGGCTTTGAAAGACGCTGGCGTATGGGACAACCCTGAAACTCGTAAGCGTTACATCCGCCGTTTCCAAGAATATGACAGACAGAACGCTCGTTGAGCTTCAAGGAGGATAAAATGTCAGAAGAAAGAACCAAGAAATCCGACGATAACAATCGTGGAAGCCGGACCATGGAGGATCGGCCCATCACTGAGAACCGCCAATTCTCGGACGATGACCGCCTTTCAATGTTCAGGCAGCAATTCTTTCAATCCGCATTGCCGGATTTGCCGGAAATTCCCGGTTATCATGTCTGCTGGCTGACAACAGCCAACCCACGCGACTCGATTCATTCTCGTCGCTCCCTTGGATACACTCCCGTAGAACCGCACGAGGTTCCCGGCTGGGAACACAACTCGATCAAAACCGGGGAATACGCAGGGTGTATCGGGGTGAATGAGATGGTTGCCTTCAAACTGCCTATGCGTCTCTATGAGGCGTATATGCACGAGGCACACTTTGAGCGGCCCAGAGCGGAAGAAGGAAAATTGGCTGATACAGCCGATTTTATCCGCAACCAAGCGAAGCAAATGGGTGCAGATGTGTATGAAGGGGACGGCTTGTCAGCATTGCGATCGCCCATGAACCGTTAGGTTCATAGTCAACGCAAACCCAAAGGAAGAAGCGATGTCTTCATCTTATACTCCTTTTGGCCTGCGGCCCGTGTTTTCCCCGATGGGAACGCCGCGTCCGTTTTCCGGCCAAATTAAGTCAGGGTATGCTACTGATATTTTTCAGTATCAACCTTGCCGCTATGGCCTTTCGACCGATTCTGGTTCTGTCGAAGGTTACATTGTCCCCGCCGCCGCTGGTGAGCGACTGATCGGCACCTTTATGGGTGTTGAATTCGTCGATTCTACTGGCCGTCAGCGTGTCAGCAACTTCTGGCCCGCAGGCACAGTGGCTACGAACATCATTGCCTATTTCACGACTGACTACACGTTGGTCTATGAAATTCAGGCCAATGCTTCTCTTACGATCGCTTCGATCGGCGGACAGTACGACATTAACTCGGCTACGGGTTCAGCCCCGCTTGGCCTTTCTTCAACTGGCCTTAACGTCGCATCGTCGGCTTCCAACGCGCAACTCCGCGTTGTTGGTTTGTCCGCTTATGTCGATAATGCTTGGGGCGACGCATATCCCATCGTTCAAGTTCAGATTTCTGAACATCAGAACGTTGCGGATCGTGCGGCTTACTAAGGAGGGCTTGATCCATGGCACTTCCAATGCGCAGTACTGACTTTCGGTCAGTAGTCGAGCCGATCCTGAACGAAACGTTCGACGGCATCTATAACGTCCGCAAGGACGAGTGGGCGCAAGTCTTCAAGGAGCAACGTGGTATTCCGCGTAACTACCATGAAGAACCCGTCCTTTATGGCTTCGGTGCAGCTCCGGAACTTCCGGACGGTACCGCAGTTACCTATCAGAGCGGTGGCGTTCTGTTCCTTGCCCGATACACCTACCGTGTGTACGGCATGGCTTTCGCCTTGACCAAGGTTCTCGTGGAAGACGGCGATCATATCTCGATCGGCCGCACCTACGCAGAGCATCTTGCTCGTTCGCTCATTGAAACGAAGGAAACGCTCGGCGCGAACATCCTCAACTATGCCTTTACTCCGGGCTATGTTGGCGGTGACGGCGTGACGCTCGTTAACACGGCTCACCCGATCGCAAACGGCCAGACCTTCTCCAACCAGCTCTCGACAGCTGCTGCCTTGTCTCAGACATCGCTTGAACAGATCCTCATTCAGATCCGTCAGGCAGTGGACAACAACGGCAAGAAGATCCGTCTTGAGCCAAAGAAGATCGTTGTTGCACCAGCAAACTTCTTCCAAGCAGAAGTGTTGTTGAAGTCAGCTCTCCGCGCTGGCACCAATAACAACGATATCAACCCACTGGTAAGCACAAATGTGCTTGCAGAGGGCCAAGCAAACCTTTCACGTTTGACATCGAACACTGCATGGTGGGTCGAGACAGACGCTCCGGAAGGCTTGAAGCTCCTCATGCGCCGTCCGCTCGAAAAGAGCATGGAAGGCGACTTTGAGACTGACTCCATGCGCTATAAGGCAACCGAGCGTTATATCTTCGGTTGGACCGATCCGCGTGGCGTTTATGGCACTCCGGGTCTGTAATTAAAAAACTGGGGCTGGTCCAAAAGATCAGCCCCAGATTCTTTGACTATCATGCAGTTTTGCTGCATTATAAATCATTCGTAACTGGTCAAACTTTT
>RGZB01000112.1 GCA_010031735.1 Pseudomonadota bacterium
AGCGAAGCGGAACGAAGGGTGGCCCGGTGTCGTGGGTTTCTTTGGGAAAAAAGCAGGTACTCCCACGGTTATGCCCGATTTCCTAGAGGCTATTAGACGGCCTGGGTTATCGAAGGGGTATCCCAGGTCATTCCGGGCTATCAAATGGCTTGTAATGGCCTCCTAGTGGCTATAATACCAAGCTATTAGCCTGAGCCATACCCGGGTAACTAGGATATGGATGGGTGTATGTGGGTTATGCCAGGGGTATCCTGGGTTATGGGTGGGTTGTTTGGGGGGTATAAAAGAAATCCCCCGTAGGTTATACGGGGGAAATGGAAGGGGATTGAGTTATGGGAGCTTATTCCACACTCCATCACCCTTCAGGCGGAAGGTAGAGGTGACGTTTTGCTGCTTGCAGAACGCCTTCCACTTGGTGACCCAGTCCTCTTCTGCTGCCTTTGGGGATGTCCCAGTACCCTTGACGGATACAGACAGCAGACCTCCAGTCAAGGTGTTCTTCTTGAACTGGGAGCTCAGGGTCAGGACGGTGGTACAATACCACCATCCACCATCGTCATGGGACGAAACGAACTTGAGCGCGGAGTCCATAATCCACACATCTGGGTAGACCTTGTACTTGGCCATCATGGTATCCTCCAAGAGAGACACCTCGACCAAGTTGCGCCGAAAGCGGTCCACTTCCTGCCACTCACCGTTGATGTAATTCTCAACACGGTAGTTGCTGGGGTTGCACCAGACCCGATAATACGCCGAGCTGGAGGAGAAGAACCTCAGGTCAACCAGCTGGAAGACCTGTGGAACCGCCATTCGCGTCCCAAGAATGGTAACGCCACTGTTGTTACTAGCCATAAGCAAGATCCTAACAGTCAGGTTTTAGGGGTAGGTAATTTATAAACCTGTCAAATTCATTACCTTTGGGAATTAACCCAATGTAAATCCCCCCTAGGTTTGATCCTAGGGGGGAAGTGTCAGGGTGTGATTAGCGGAAGAAAGTTCCTGCCAATGCCATGTACTCATCCTTGGCAACGGGTTCCTGGGAAACCAGGTTACCCATCACGCTACGGAAGGCGGTAAACAACTCACCGCGAGACTCATTGTACATGGCTTCCACATAGGCATTCTCGCTACCAACGAAGGCGGAGGGGCGCATGCCAATCATATCATGGCGATGGCCCACAACGCCCTTGCCCAAGCTCCGAACAGCACGAAGCATGATCCGCGAGTCGGCCAAAGACACCAACCGCACCAGGGACCCGCTAGGGGTATCAATGCGGTTGAGCTCGCCCGTGCTGACGAACTTCCCGTCAACAACCTCGCCCTTGTAGAAGGGGGCAATGGTAGGCTGGAACCGTCCACTGAGTCCCGCCGCCGTGAAGTAGTCACGGTAACGGTGGGGAATGGTGAAGGACACGCTGGGGATATCCCGAAGGTTAGTTCGGGGATCCACAGGGAAGGCAGCCGTGTTCGGGGCCACGACATGGTGGTCTGCCATGATTCCCGCATACGGGACAGTCATGCGACCCATGTTCTTGACCTGATCCTTGAACGCATCCGTGAAATCGTACAACTTAGGATCGAAGTCACGGAACGCCGTAAGCGTAGCAGCATTCACAACATCTGCCAGCTCGCGGATTTCATCATCAGACATCTTGATGAGAACATCGCGGATCTGCGGGTTCAGGTTCTCGCGGTCAATAAACGCAGACTCAATCTCCCAAGGGAGAAGAGCATTGCCATCCTCATCGGACAGCGTAGCGTTCTCGCCACGGATAAACGTACCGTGGACGAACCGCGAGGTGTAGGCCAGCGGAATTGCCGCCAGCTTCGCCCAAGTCCTTGAGCCCGTGTAGGCACGGATCTTGGGGTGAACCCACTCGGGCAGCTTGATGCCCTTGGCCACTGACTCGTAGATCTTCTGTCCACCCTGGATCTGCCGAATGGTATCGGAACCCAGAGCCGTGGCTTCAATCACGATGCCACTGGACATCTGATCCTTCGTCAGGAAACCCGTCGTCCACCCGGTTGCCATAGCCTCATGGATGTCCATGCAGCTCTGGATAAAGCCCAGAAGGTTTCGCTTCTTCTGGCCAACCGAACGGACTCCGCCCTTGGGATTGAGGCCAAACGACACAGCCTCCTCAAAGGAAGCACCAATGCCCGCAACAACTTCCGGGGTAACATTGTACTCCTTGCAGATGTGTGGAATCCACACCTTCTGCACGAACTCCAAGGACACCTTCTCAGGTGTGGACAGTCGCATCATTGCAAACCCGTCCCCACTCTGAAAGGTAGGAATGGTGTGGCAGTTCATCGCGCCGTAGTAACAACGTGACATGCGCTGATCGGTGTACTGAGTATACCGCACCTCAGTATCCTTGCCGAGCTGGATCAAGCTATC
>RGZB01000113.1 GCA_010031735.1 Pseudomonadota bacterium
TCTTGTAGCTTTCCCAGATCAGGTGCTGCAACGCGCAATCGTATTCGTTGTGTTCTTGATTGTTCCAGATCTGGAACGCATAAGTGTCAAAGTATTCTTCGTGATCGCCGGTCGGTTCGTCATCGGAGAATACCGCAAAGTCAAGGTCGGAAACGTGCATCCGAGCAGCAACAGCGTTGTCACGCGGCAAACCGACAAAGAAACGAGCGGGAGGAAGGACAGCACCGGGCTTGGTCGTGTTGTTCATGCGATCAACGTAGCCGATTGATCTCTTGCCGTCAACCACTGTGCAACAATTCTTGTGACCGGTATCATAGAAGCAAGAAACGTGCCAGCGGTCCGGTTGGCATAGTTTTTGCAATATTTCTTTTTGTGTTTCCGATCACAGTGTAGACTATAGACAAAACAAAACCCGCCATCTAGGCGGGGCTTGTCTTTATATTGTTGTATTGTTTCAAGGCTTACGAGAGGGGCAACGGGTTGCAACAAGACCAAGGCCAGCCGGGATCTTTGCCTGCTGAGTAAGGCGACCGTACCATTCACCCTTCTTTGTAAGGCGAATGTTGTGATTGCTTCCCGTCACAAGACGACGCGAACGCAGAGCGGACAGCGAATACTGAACGGCCCACTGGCCATGAAGAAAACGCAGCGTGTCAATGTCAACCGGCGAACCGAGCGACGTCATTTCTGCAATGTGAGCGATCATAGCAGTCTGGCGGGCACCGATCGTGGTCGCCGAGCCGTAGTTCTGTGCAGCGAGGGTCTTGTGATTGCTGGCCATTGTCTTATCTCTCTTGTTTCTGGGTTTCTCTGCTAGCCGTTGCGGCGTGAGATAGTTATAGCCGGTGATCGCTTGACAGTCAACGGTGACGCGCGATCACAGATCTTTTCTTTGTGCTCCCGATCACGTGCTATGCACTATGCAAGAATTGTGCCAATGGTCCGCCTGGCATGGTATTTGCAAAGGATAAAGTTGTGATTTGTGTCACAGTGATCGCACCGCAACGCTTGACGGATGATCAGATTGCTGCTATACTTACCCCATGACGATCATGCACCTCACTCTCGCTGCTTGGATCTGGAAAGACGATATGATTGTTTTCCCGGAGAACAATCACCCGATCGCGGAATGCTTCGCGGAAACAATGCAGGATGATTGCAGCGACGATTGATCGCCTATAACATAGCCCGTAAGGGACAGCAATAGCAAAACTCTACACTAAGCCCCGATTACAGGGGCTTTTTCTTTTTTTGTGTCCGCAAACAATACAGCATGCAAGAATTGTGCCAGCTGTCCCCCCGGCACAGTTTTTGCAAGAGGGGACTTTGTGATTTCTGTCACACGGTACAAACGGGGCGCGAATACTAGCAGAGCGATCTGAGCCTGTCAACGGGAAAAGGCGTGATCCCGGTACACTAGAAAGTGATCGGGCATGCGCGCAAGGCTTGACGAGGGAGTGATCGCCTGCTATAATGTTCGTGTCGGGAGGGTTCGCGGTTGCCCCCGGCGCTAACTAAACCGCTTGACGGAGTCTGAAATGTCGCAGAATGTTGCCCCCGCTCGTAAGGTTCGTGTCACGGCTCAGTCGGTTGCTTTCCTCGCTCTCACGGAAGGTGCGGATGCCGTTGCCTCGCTTCATGCGAAGCCGGGTTGTGAGATTGCTCCCGCTACGTTTGACGCAGCGTGCGATCTCCTTGCGGGTCAGCCGGCTGTCCGCGAAGCCTTGGAAGGTCTGCGCTCCGATCTGTTCGGTGAAGGTGGATCGGGTGAGCGTGGCCGTCCGGCTGCAAAGGTAGGTGAGTCGCGTGGATACAAGGTTCAGCAGGTGGGAGATTCGGATCCGTTCATCCGTCTGCCCGTCTCGCTCCTTGGCCTTGCGAAGGGTGGAACCGCCACCGTGACCTTTGACAATGGTGTGATCCGCGTCAAGGCTTGACATTTGCCAAGGGTTTGCGGTCATCCTTCGAAACCGCTGTCCTCTTGCAAGCCCCCCGTCAAGGGGGGTTTTTTCTTTTCTTGTTTCCCGCTTGTGATCCGGGTCACTGACAGATCACTATGCAAGAACTGTGCCAGGGGCAAGGTTGGCACACTATTTGCAGGACCTGGACTCTGTGATTACCGTCACACTATAAAGAAAGGGCGCGCACACTAGCAGATCGCCCGCAGCCCGTCAATACCCGATCCCTGTGATCCTGCGCACAGATAAAAGTGATCTCCCACAGACGAGACGCTTGCGCTTTCTAGCGATCTCTGTAGAATGTCTCATGTCGGAAGGGTTCGCGGTTGCCACCGACACCAACCTAGACCGCTTGCAAAGAGGTAGATACCATGACGACCACCAACAACACCGCTCGCAAGGTCCGGATCACGTCGCAGCAGGTTGCGTTTCTCGCCCTCAC
>RGZB01000114.1 GCA_010031735.1 Pseudomonadota bacterium
ATCTGGGTCCATGAACGAGAAATGCCGGCATTGATCGGTTTTGACATCCGTCTTCGTTGGACGGCTCCCCTTCATTTTGAAATCCGCAAAGGTCACGGGTATTTTGATCAAGCACCGGCACGGCTCGGGTCCGCAGATCATCAGCTCGCCGTGGCGGAACGAACGATCGAGGTGAAATCCCATGGCTCTGACATCTCGGCAGCGTGAGCTGCTCGACTTCATCATTCAATCTGTTGAGCGGGAATCCCGCATGCCCTCCTACCGCGAAATGGCCAAGGGCTTAGGCGTCGCCGCTGTTGGCACCATCCAAGACCACATCAAAGCTCTCGTTGAACAGGGTTACCTGGAGCGAGAAGAGTACGGTGAAAAGTCCGTTCTGAAGCTTGCCTCCCATCGCCGGTCCTCGGCCGTCACCGTTCCCATCATTGGGGAAGTCGCCGCCGGGTCCTTGCAAGACGCCTTTGAGGTCGCCATGGGGACCTTGCCTCTTTCGCCGGAGTTTCTTCCTTCTCCGCTGAAGGGGGCTCAGACTTCAACTCCTGGGGAGCAACTCTTCGCGCTTCGCGTAAAAGGCGAGAGCATGATCGACGCGGGCATTCATCCCAAGGATTTCGTGATCGTTCAAAAGGGTGCGAACGTGCGTACGGGCGACATTGTTGTTGCGTCTCTTCATGGCGAAGCGACGGTCAAGGAAATCGAGATGCCTCGCAAGAGTGGCGACGCACTAAAGCTGATCCCGAAGAACTCGCGCATGAAGCCGATTCTTGTCGAGCCGAACGAAGACGTTCGCATTCTGGGCAAGGTCATCGCGGTTCACCGCTATTTCTGATCAGGTATTCGAACGAACCGTGACTTGAAAAGCGCCCATCTTCCTTCTTTGTAAAGTATGGGCGCTTCCCTGCGAAATGATCAGCGGACTTCGTTTCAGCGTTTAACAGTTCCGCACGCGAAGATATTTTGAACGTCGTTTGATGCGGCCGACCAGTACTTCACTTCTGATCCGAACAGGTGGGCAGAGCGAGCAAAGGCTTTTAGATTCTCCGCGGAGTCGAAGTGAAAAATCAGGCCTGGGCGGTCAACGACCACTTCCATGGTGGTTGCCATGCCTAGCGCACGTCCGACCCATTTCGGATTGCATCCGCCGTTTGTGATTTTCACGAGACCTGGAATTTTTGTTTCTTTTTGTTTCATGTAAATGGCTTCGAATTGCCTGATCTCAGGGTTTACGGATGCTTCATCGTTTCCGGCGCAAGCAAGTTCAGTGCATGAAAGCTGAAAGGAGTTGTTTGGGCCGGCGCTGCACGTACACGTGTTGCAGCCGTCGGACGAAAGAATTGCAGTGCCAGCGGTGATCTCGACTGGTCCGATGGCACAGCCTTCCGGAGGCCGGTTGCCCGGGCAAGCGAGCTCGGTGCATGCAACGCCGCTTCCGGTGCAAGTGCAGGTATTGCACCCGTCGCTGGAGCGGACTCGCTGGCCCTTTTTAAGAAAGACCGGGCCGACCTTACAGCCCTCCAAAGCAGCCAAAGCCGGGTTCAGAATGAAGAGTGTGAAGACAGCCAAAAGCATTAATTTCATGTTGTTTGAATCCTCCAGCCCCCATTATCAGCGAGGCCTCATTGGGTTTCTAGGTCTCTCCACGTGAATCAGGCATCGACTGTCAGGAGTTTGACGGAAATCCGGATAGAATGGCTCGATGGGAAAAAAACGAGTCGCGATCGTCTTCGGTGGAAAATCCGGTGAGCACGAGGTGAGCCTCGTCTCCGCCATGTGCGTTTACGACGCTCTCGACAAATCCAAGTACGAGGTCACTCTCATCGGCATTGATAAAAAGGGCCGTTGGACGTTGCCGGATCCTCAGTGGCTGCTCGATCAGCGCGATCGCCCCCGCGAGATTCGACTCGATCAAGCCCCGCGCGACGTGGCTCTTCTTCCGGCGCGTTCTGGTGGTTCGCTTCAAGTTCTTGAGGCGGGTGGCGCGCTCGCGCACGGCTCTGCGGCGGGTGGTTTGTCCGCGCCCATCGACGTCGTGATCCCGATTCTTCACGGAACGAACGGCGAGGACGGCACGATCCAGGGACTTTTTGAACTGGCGGGTCTTCCTTACGTCGGTTGCGGCGTGCTGGGCTCGGCCGTGTGCATGGACAAAGACATGACCAAGCGCGTGCTGCGCGACGCGGGCGTGCCGGTCGTTCCGTTCCTCACCGTGCGCAAAGTCCACTGGAGCTCGCAAGCGGAGCGCATCATGGACGAGGCCGAAAAAACCTTCGGTTATCCCTACTTTGTGAAGCCCGCGAATACGGGATCCAGCGTGGGCGTGAACAAGGTGAAAACACGCGCCGACGCAAAGTCCAAAATCGCGGATTCGTTCCAGTACGACACGAAGGTCCTCATCGAGC
>RGZB01000115.1 GCA_010031735.1 Pseudomonadota bacterium
TGGGCACATTAACTTTGCGGCATTCCAACTGCCGGCGCACGTATTGATCAAATACCCACTTGGAAAACGCATACGGCGACTTTGGCATTTCGTTTTCGGGGTTCTCGCGGAATCCCATTTCGCCGTCTCCGTACACAGAAGCCGAGCTGGCATACGCTATCGGACATTCATGATCCTCAGCCAACTCGAGCATTCGTTTTGAGAATTCGTAGTTGGTTTGCATGAGTGCGCGCCCGTCATAATTGGTCGTATCGCTTATGGCGCCTAGATGAATTATTCCGCTAATATGCGGCAGTTTGATTTTGTGCAAATCATGCCAGTCGATATAGTCGGCAAACCTGCGCCCGACGAGATTTAGGCATTTTCTGCCGTCAGTAAGATCGTCTACGCAAATAATGTCGTATATGCCCCGCATGTTTAATTCGGCTACGACATTTGAACCGATAAAGCCCGCAGCTCCGGTTATAAGCAGCATAAAACCTCCGGGTCAGTCGTCGTCTTCGTCGGCGTTATTTGCGATTTGCACGTTCAGTTTTTCTTGGGCCGTGAGCCGCCGAATCGCCGGCCGGAAGTTACCGGAGTCAAATTTGGCGATTGCGTCCTGCTCCATGATCCGTTTGAGCACGAATAAATCCTTGTGCATCCGGAGCAACCAGTCGAGCACGCTGCTGCGTTCGCCTTCTGGCACTTCTTGATCTTCTTCGTTTTCAGCGCAGCCTCGGCCCGCGCAAAATGCCAGCAGCCCGCAGTTCACAAACGGTTCTGGATCCGAATCAACCTGACCAAGCCATGTTGTTAGCTCGTTCATGTCGTCAGCTATTTTTTGATAATCTTCGTCGTCGTGTTTTTCGTTTTCCTCGTACGACTCTTGGAATTCCATACAACGTCCTTGTGGGTTAAAGAGACCCGGGGCGGCAGCTTTTGCCACCGCCCCGGGCTGAAACGGTTCGCTTGCGCTATTTAATTAGCGCGTGAAGCGGGCCTTGCCGCGGCCTGCGCCCGTGCGCTTTGACTTCATCGCCGTCAGGTACTGCCGGAGATCAACGGACATGATCCGCTGCATCTGAACCTTCGGCTCGTAATCCGACTCGGTGAAGTTGCCGAGCATATACGTGTCGAGCGCGCCCAGGATCTGCGCAACGCACTCGAGATGCTCCTCGCGGGCCTTGCCGCGGCGTTCAGCCAGCAGCTTCTCGACAGCGAAGACGGGATCCATCTTCTTGCCGATCTTCACGCCCATCTTCTTGATTACACGCTCGAAGAACGGTGTGATCTTGTCACCGTACTTCATGTGCGCCAAAACGAACGCGCCGATCATTGGCGGCTTTACCGTGCCGCAGCGATCAGCCAGTTCGTCAAGCGCCGCGAGCTGCTCCCTGAACGCAGCCACGTGGTCATACACGTTTGCCTTCGAAGTTGCAATGTGCGTTGTGTCGCTCGTTGCAGCGTTGAAGATCTCAAACGCGTATCCCAGCGGAGTTGCAATTCCGCTGCTGCTCTGGAAGAGCGAAGAGTTTGTCGGAATGCTGTGATGCTTGAGCGCACCATGCACATTGTCCGACGCGTTCTTGCCCGCCTCGCGGCTATCGAAATAGCGGAAATACTTTTCGGCCTCGGCGTCGTTCTTGACAGGAACGATGAACACCTGAATCCGACGCGGAATGAAATCGCTCAGCCCGTTGGCCCAGACGTACGAGCGTCCGTGACCGTCAAGCTTGCAGCGCCTTCCGTTCGGATACTGCGCCATATAGACACGTGCGTGCGTTTCGTTAAACGTACGCAGGTGGTCATTTCGACGCCGCGATGCCCGATTCGGCTTCTGAATCGGGTTTGGCGCAATCTTAATCCAATCGGCCGGCGTCATGTAAATGCTCTTCAGGCCGGTGACATCAATGGTCTTCGGCTTCGGAGCGGCGATCTTTGCGGCCGCGGGCGCCTTCGACTTTGCGGACTTGCTCGAACTAGGAGATGACATGCAGTTTTCCTTTCTGTCGTTTTTGACAACTAACCACGAACTTAGGCTTTCGGTGTTGCCGGCTGCCTTTCTGCGATCATTGCCCGTTCAAATATCTCGGGCACAACGTCGACCATCAGCGAAACTGCCGGGTCAACTTTGTAGCCGCCAGCTTCTTGCTTTACTAGCGGCCGAAGCATGCAACGCACGTGCGGGTCGGTTGGTTTCCCGGCCTTGTGCTCGTGCAGCATACAGAATACTACGGCCCAGTGTTGGTCATCTGGCGTGTTTTTCAGATACTCAGGCTCAATTGCCCGGTTGTAGCCGAGCTTTATCGCCATTTGGTTCGCGAAGGTCAGTAGCGCCTTGTCGAAGACTTCCATATAC
>RGZB01000116.1 GCA_010031735.1 Pseudomonadota bacterium
TGCATTAGGATTTTAATGCACTACAAACACGAACGGGGTGGCTTTCGGCCACCCCGTTTTTCATTAGTATATATAGTTATGTATTAAGACGCTTTCGCGCGCTCGACGTAGGTGAGGTCGGCGGTGTTTACCACGATACGGGTGCCCACCTCGATGAACGGCGGCACCATGACGCGCACGCCGTTGGTGAGGATCTCCGGTTTATAGGATGATGCTGCCGTCTGGCCTTTTACGACCGGTTCGCATTCCGCGACTTCGCCTTCCGCACGGCCCGGGAGGGCAACGTTCAGCACGGTGCTTTCATAGGTCTCGATATCGACGACCATACCATCCGCGAGGAACGGGAGTTTCTCGCCGAGCATGGTTTTCGGGACCGAGATCTGTTCGTAGGTTTCCGCATCCATGAACGTGAGACTATCGCCTTCCGCGAACAGGAACGAATATTTGCGCTGATCGAGCGATACGCGCTCGACTTTATCGCTTTGACCCAAGCGGGTATTGATTTTGTTGCCGGTTTTGATGTCTTTCATCTCCACCTGGTTGAAGGAGCTTAAGTTGCCGGGGGTGCGGATCTCGTGGCTGATCACCACGCAGAGTTTACCTTCGTACTCGACGACCATGCCGGAACGTACTGCTGAACCATCAATTCTCATATATGCCTCTTAGGAGCTTGGAAAGCGCCTTTTCTAGCGCTATTCAGCCCAAAAGGCAAGTGCTAAGGCAAGCTTATTGCGGCGTAGAGGCCACACCTTAAGCACCTCTTATTATTGAAAACTCCCATTCCTCTGGTCTTTTTGACACAACGGGGCTAGCAAACTCGGCATTAATATTTTCTTAACCTATTTTTGATAAATTTTAGGTTCCTAAAAAAGTAAGAGCAGGATTTTCCTATGGTTAAAATCACTATACCGGAGAGCGCATCTCCTTTTATCGCACAGGCACAGCACCGTCAGCGTAGGGTCGCCAATAACTACAACTCGCTCGATCATGCCATGTCGATCGCACGTGATGCCGCTGTAAAAGCAGGTATTTTCGCCGATCCGGATACACAGGATGCCTACGATCTGCTCTTCCTGCTTGCAGAGCAATACCAGTTGGCTGACCTTAACGACAAACCGGTGATACTGTCAGCACTCAAAGATATCGCAAAGCAAGTCCCGCAAAAGGATCGCCTGGAAATGACTCGCTTTATGCAGCTCGGCATGCTTGCCACAGAATCCGTTGAGGACGGCGAGCGCAAACGTGTGGAGAAGAATGCGGATGAAATCATTTTTGATAGCTTAGAATCGCTCTATCTGGAATATAAAGGCGCCGGCAAGGAAGAGGAATTCCTGCAGAAACTCGATGATATCGTCCTCAATAAGATGTATTTCATGTTGGTGCATACCATGCACCCAACGGTGTTCGAAACCGCTGCAGGCATCGAACTCGGTAATAATCTGACCGAAGGTTTCGAGAATCCTATCAATCAAGTGATCGAATGGTCCGATGAACTGTTTACACGTGTGGCGACCAGGGATCCGCTTGACGCAGCAGTCCGTCGACAAACAAATTTCATTGCCCGCACCCCAGGTGAGGATGGTATCCCCAATGCATTCGTAGACGTGATGGAAGATATGCTGACCGATGCTGCTCGTGGCATCTTGAACGGCAGGCCACTTACGCATCTAGAGCAGGTGACGGTACCGAAAGAAGACGTGATCAGCCGTAACGACGTAGCGGCACTTCGCGAGCGTGTTACATCGGTATCGAAACACTTGGTGTATGGACTGAACCGTCTTAAACAGAAATACCGTATCGATCCAGAGCTGTATCCAGCCTTCAAACTCAATCCACAAGAGGTCGAAGCGAAATTCAGTATGCGTGACTGGGGCCAATCCTCGGATGGCGACGGCAGGCCGGACGCAACCGCACTTAATCTGGGTCTTGGCATCAGCAAGGAAATCGACGATGGCCAATTCAAGGGTGCCACGCGCGACCTGCGTATGAATGCGGGGACGCTTGAAATGATGTTCAGTGCCTTCACGCAGGTTCGCTATCAGCGAAGCCGTGGTACGATCCACGCAGGGCGCGTCACAAACCCAAGTGACGATGGCGGTGAATTCAAGAAGCTCGCGGAGGAGATTAATCCGGATGCGGGCAAGATGCTTTATTATAAACTTACGGAAGAAATGCAGGCAGACTTCGCACGCAAACTCCTGACCGAGGGCAACGGAAGCAGCAAGTTCTTCCCTGAAGGGTATAACGACGACGTGAAGAAGTTCATGGATGCATACCCAGGTTGGCTTTCTGAGTTCATTGCCGGTGAAAACGCAAAACGCGTGCCCGCAGAATATATT
>RGZB01000117.1 GCA_010031735.1 Pseudomonadota bacterium
GCGGGTACTCGGGCTGATCCTGATGGCCCCAGGTGGTGTGGAGGAGCGAGAGACCTACTTCCAAATGAAGGGGGTTCAGACCATGGTTCAGACCTTCCAGTCGGGTCCCATGGATCTGGCCGCCATGCGCAAGGTCATGAGTTTGCAGATGTTCAACCCAGAGAGGATTCCGGCTGGGCTCTTGGAGCAGCGAGTCGAGGTGGCTAAGCTTCAGCCCTCGACACTCTTTTCCACGATGCGGGTGGCCAATATGACCGAGCGCCTCCGTGAGATTCAGTGCCCAGTGTTGGGCTTTTGGGGCGTGAATGATCAGTTCAACCCACATACCGGCGCGTTAAAGATTACCGAGGCCTGTCCTCGGTCACGCTTTGTTCTGCTCTCTCAGTGTGGACATTGGGTCATGCTGGAGCATCAAGGTGTATTCGAGCGCGAATGCCTTCAGTTTGTGAGCGAGGTGAAGGCGCAATGAAACAAGCCTTACACGCGCGTCTGGCAGAGGCATTGGACAACGCGCTATTGACGCAAACCCCGATGGATCCGCTCACCGAGCAGGAACCCAGTCTCACCATTGATGACGCCTACGAGATTTCGAAGGCCTTTTGTGACTATCGAATTGTCCGTGGTGATCGGGTCGTTGGGAAGAAGATTGGCGTGACCAGCCAGGCGGTCCAGCAGATGCTGGGCGTTCATCAGCCGGATTTTGGATTTTTGTTGGCGTCAATGGATGTGAGTGCGGAATCCGAGGTCTCGCTCTCTGCACACAGACTCATTCAACCTAGAGCTGAGGGCGAGATTGGATTTCGGCTCGCCAAGTCTCTCAAGGGGCCCGGGGTCACGGCTGCGGATGTTCTTGAAGCAACCGAGTCGGTTTTTCCCTGTTTCGAGATTGTCGATTCCCGCATCAAGAACTGGAAGATTAGGATTCAAGACACCGTTGCGGACAACGCCTCATGTGGGGTGTTCGTGCTCGGAGATCCCATTGCCCTACCTGCTGGTGTGAGCCTCGCCGATGTGCGGATGGTGATTCACCAGAATGGGCAAAAGGTTGCCGAAGGCGTGGGGGCAGCCGTTCAGGGTCATCCAGCACAGGCATTGGCCTGGCTTGCGAACACACTTGGTGCCTACGGCATTGCTTTGGAGGCGGGAGAGGTTGTCCTGTCGGGGTCGCTCGCTCCTTTGTTGCCAGCAAAAGCCGGCGACCATTTTTTGATGGACATTTCATCGCTGGGACGCGCTGAAATTCGATTTACTGCATAAGGGCAGAACTCTATGGCACGCATTTCTTGCGCAATCATCGGCTCTGGAAACATTGGCACAGATCTCATGATGAAGCTTTCCCGGTCTACCGTCCTAGAGCCTGTGTGGATGGTCGGAATCGACGAGCAGTCTGACGGTTTGGCAAGAGCGCGATCGATGGGCTTAAAGACAACCCATGAGGGTGTGAAGGGCCTCGTATCGTCTATCCAAACGGGTGAGGTTGGGTTCGCCTTTGATGCAACCAGTGCTTATGCGCATGCTGAAAACAGTGCATTGCTGCGCGAGCGGGGTGTCCGCATGCTCGACCTGACTCCTGCGGCGATTGGCCCCTACTGCGTCCCACCCGTCAATCTGACTGCGCATCTATCTGACGACTGCTGGAACCTGAATATGGTGACTTGTGGAGGACAGGCCACTATCCCCATGGTCTACGCAGTATCTCGTGTTCAGTCGGTGCGGTATGCAGAAATTGTAGCCACTGTCTCGAGTCGATCCGCTGGACCGGGAACGCGAAAAAATATTGATGAGTTCACCCGCACCACGGCTGGGGCAGTCGCGAAGGTTGGTGGGGCGCGAGAGGGTAAGGCGATCATCATCTTGAATCCAGCAGACCCTCCCATCATCATGCGAGACACGATCCATTGCCTCACCGATGAAGCGCCCGATCAAGAAGCGATTACCGCATCGGTTCACCGAATGGTTGAGGAGGTGCAGACCTACGTTCCCGGGTACCGGCTGGTCAATGGCCCCGTCTTTGACTCCAGCCAGGGGATGCATCGGGTTTCGGTGTTTCTCGAAGTCGCAGGATTGGGCGACTACCTCCCAAAATACGCAGGGAATCTGGACATCATGACCGCTGCTGCCACAAAGACCGCTGAGGTTATGGCGCAACGTCTTTTCCCCGGAGGACAGATCAAATGACGACCCGACAGGTCACACTGCATGACATGTGCTTGCGCGATGGCATGCATCCCAAGCGGCACCAGATCAGCCTTGAGGCGATGAAGGGCATTGCAGCTGGACTCGACCAGGCAGGCATTCCGCTGATCGAA
>RGZB01000118.1 GCA_010031735.1 Pseudomonadota bacterium
CTTCCTCACCCACCTGGCGAATCGCATCCGGCCCCATGAAGGCCGAGATATCCATGTCCGTTCCCTTGAGCTTGTTTTGCAGCGCGGTCAGGTCATTCACCACACCGGCTTTCAGGCGGTCGCCCGTGCGGTTGGCAATGGTTTCCTTCAGCCCGCCAAACCCGCCCTTGAATCCGCTAAATATCCAGCTGAACAGGCCCATGAACACATCGCCCAGCGATGCGCCACCAAACAAATTATCCAGAAAGCCAATGCCAGTGCCGCTGTTTTTCGCCACGCTTTCAGACATCGTGTCGGCAATGAGCTCCACCTGCTTACGCTTGGGCACCAGCTGCGCGAAGCTGGTAATCCTCAGCGACTTCTTCATGTCCTCGGTCAGGCTTTCGTCCAGCTCCGCCAGCGACAGGGTCACGCCGTTCACCTTCATCTTGCGGCCTTCCGGGCCGTCGTCGATCAGCTCGCGCGAAAGGCGCAACCATTCTTCCGCGCGCAGGCGTTCGGTTTCTTCCGGGGTGGCACCGGTAATTTTCTCTGTGGGGTCTTTGGGCAGTTCCTTGCCCTTTTTCTTCGCCGCCAGCCGGATCAGGCTCCACGACTCCTTCAACGATATCGCAACCTTCTCCTCAATCCCGGAGACGGCCTGCTTTCGTGTCTTGGCCTTAATATCGTCGATGACAGCCATAATATGCGCAATATATTATATATGCTTCATTTTACCGTAGATTACTCTAATGCTTTATGAAGAGATTGTGACATCAAACCAGAATATATTACAATACAAACACCTGAATAATAATAATAAATAATCCCACCACCCCGCCCCGGCGGATTTTTTGGCGCTTCATGGATGACAAGGCGCAAAAGAATGTTAAAAAACCAAACAGGCTCTCGTGGCGGAATTGGTAGACGCGGCAGACTTAAAATTAGCTGTCTGTCAAACGACAAAGTAATTTCAAGAGTGTGGCAAAAGCAATATTAAATAATGACTTAAAGAAAAGTAGTGGTTGTAAAGCAAATTTTTGTTAGATAGCGTAGGTACCGTATAGGTACCATCGTTTTAATGGTTATAAGCTCGCGTGGCGGAATTGGTAGACGCAACGGACTTGAATGTAAGGATTGAGTGCTCTAGCGGAAACGCCAGAAGTAGAACTGCTCAAATTCGGTGAACGCTCTCAGGTCATGCTGGTGCCAATACCGAGCCAAGCCTAGGAGAAATTTTAGGAAGGTGTAGAGACTAGACGGGCAGCACCTAATGCCGAAAGGTTATGGTGAAGGTATAGTCCAGACCCCAAACGCTGCACCCGCAGCGGCAGCGAAAGCTGTAGTGGCAAGAAAATCCGTCGGCCGCAAGGCCATACCGGTTCGATTCCGGTCGCGAGCACCAGAAAATTCCCGTAAAACCGAGAATGGGAGCGAGAGAGCGGCGGTTCTAAATCCTCTTTGGCGGTGATACCCCAGGGGGTGTGAAAATGTGGCTTTCAGCACCATTCGCTTGCCTTCCAACCCCCGTGAAACCCAGTATTTGTGCGGATTTTCGAGGAATTGAAATCCGGTTCTAACTGATTCGCGCATGCCGACATCGAGCGTGCCGCATTTCTGGATTTTCTCCTGTATCAGGATACGCTGTTTCTCTAATTGATCCACCTGACGCTCATAGGTGGTGATCAGCGTTTGGTTCCCAGCGGCAACGATGCGCTCCAAAAACTGCTCCACCTTGCGATCAATCAGCGCCACCTGATTCTTGAGGTCGCTCAGGTAGTCCTTATAGTGCTGCGCTTTTTTATCATACAGCCTATCGATAATCTCCTGCATGCAGCTTATCACCTGTGGCGAGGGCGTGAGGTCTTTGAGCAGCTGCTCGAATTGATCCTCCATATCCTCTTTTCGTATCGACTTGCCGTATTGCTCACAGCCCCGCGTGCGGCAATGGTAGTAGGCGTATTTTCCGCTCCTGCCATGCGCCCAGCATGCGGTCATGGGCGCGTCACAGCATTCGCATAGTATAAACCCGCGCAGCGGGAAATCGAGACAGATATCTTTCCGGGCGGGAACTTTTGCCCGTTCCTGCAGCTTATCCTGAATCTTTTTGAACGCCTCGAAACTGATAAGCGGCTCATGCTTGCCTTTCATCAGCTTCACGTCCCATTCAGGATATTCATAATAGCCGGTGTATAGCTGCCGGTTCAATATGTCCAAGACGCGCTGCAAATGCACCTTGCCGCGCTTATCTTTCGGGAAGCACGGCTGCGATTCAAAGAACAGCTGCACCTCCACCGGCGTACCGAAACGGTCTTCCGCGAAGCCTTCCA
>RGZB01000119.1 GCA_010031735.1 Pseudomonadota bacterium
GGCCGTAGCCGTGATGAGGCAAGGAGCTTTATTCGAGATTGGAAGGCGCAATACGACATAAAAAACCGAGAAAAAAATAGTCAATATCACAAAGAGAAGGCTAAAGTCACCGGGTTTCGTGATCGTGTTAATGAACGTGAAAGAAAAAGAAGATCAACAAATATCAGTCACCGTATAGGTGTTTCCTTCCGTAGTCGCGTATCTTCGGTATTGAAACAGCGTCAGATTGATAAAACCGGAGCCACCATGGCTTTGATAGGGTGCTCTTTGGAGCAGTTTCGCATGTGGCTTGAAATCAATTTCGAGCCGGGAATGTCTTGGGATAACTACGGACATGGAATGGATAAGTGGAATATCGATCATTGGCATCCGTGCGCCGCATTTGATTTAACAGATCACGAACAACTAGCAACATGTTTTCACTGGTCCAACCAGTTTCCATGCTGGCAACGTGATAACATTCGCAAAAGTTCACGGGTTATTGGTCCATTAAGCGATGAGCGGGTTCGGAAAATCGAAGCATTTAAGCGCGAACTATTAAGTGCGGCATAATCTGCATTTTCTCACTTTCGGCAGTTTTGAACTGTGTATTCGCGCATGGACTGGTTTTGCACCCGCGCGCAACGCGGTGGAGGTGGCGGTCGAATTCTCGTCCCAGCCGCTGCACGTAAAATGTGACAATGAGACGGTGCGAAAATTCTTCACGGAATGGCTGCGCGCCGCACAGATTCCGCAACTGACTCGCCAGTATTTTCGCGGATACTACCGCGAGGGCAGCGTGTTCACGTACACTTCCTATGGCCAGTTTGGCACGCCATACTATACCAATTTTCAGAACGCATTTGGGGCCAAGGAGAATCGCGTACCCATCCGCTATGAGATTCTGAATCCCGCGAATGTGTTCGTGCCGACCGGCCTTTCCTTCCCGTACACCTACGTCCGCATGTTGTCCACGTGGGAGTGTGAACGCCTGCGGAATCCGGTAACACCACAGGACAAGCAGGTTTACGAGGACCTGCCAAAAGAGGCGAAGTTGCAGATCAAGAATGGACAGGGGAATCCCGAGGGTATCTATCTGAATCTTGAGCCCGAGCGTTTGCGCTTCTCGTTCTACAAGAAACAGAACTGGGAGCCTTTGGGTGTACCGATGCTCTGGCCCGTGCTACCGTCCATCGAGTGGAAACTGGCGCTGACCAAGATGGACAAAGCCTTGGCGCGCACCATTGACCACGCCATCCTGCTGGTCACCAATGGCGAGCCACCGTCAAAAGAAAATGGCGGCAACGGAATCAATCAAAACAACATCGCGCGGCTACAGGCGCTACTCTCCAACCAGACGATTGGCCGCGTGCTGGTGGCAGACTACTCGACCAAAGCGCAATGGCTGGTACCTCCGATTCAGGAGATTCTGGGGCCGCAGAAGTACGAAGTGGTAAACCGCGATATTCAGGAGGGGTTGCAGTCCATTCTGACCGGCGACGACAAATTCGCCAACGCGCAGATCAAGGCGAAAATCTTCATCCAGCGGTTGGAGGAGGGGCAACGCTGCTTCCTCGACGATTTCCTGCTTCCAGAGGTTCAGAATATCTGCAAGACCATGGGGTTCCGCACGGTGCCCAGCATCGCGTTTCAAAAAATCGACTTGCAGGACGAGTCCACCATGGCGCGGATCGTGACCCAGCTCGGCCAAATCGGCATCCTCACCGGCCCGCAGGTGGTAAAGGCGATCGAGACACAGGAGTTGCCCACCAAGAGCGAGATGGAGTCTGGTCAGTTGGAATGGAAGAAGCAGCGCGAGGACGGGCTCTATGAACCGCTGATTGGCGGCCAAAAGGACGATGGTACCGCCGCTGGCCCCAATGGTCGGCCGGCCGGCACCGGAGTCAAACAGTCGGGTACCCGTAAGAGCAGCCCCATTGGTACCAAGGCGGCCGTGGACATCGGAGAACTGGCACGGGAGGCCGCGTTTTCCACCAAGACGTACACCGAATGTCTCCGGGAAAGTGGCGCAGTGGTCGCGGCGGTTGACAGTGCGCTGCGCAAACGTCACAAAATCAAGGGCGAGTTCAATGATGCTCAACAGCGCGTGGCCGATGCATTAGTGCTCAAGGTCGTCAGTACGCAGCCTCGGGAAAAATGGGTGACGTCGGTCGCCAGTGTGTTGGATGCCCCGCCGGTAGTGTCGAATGAGGTGGCCGAGGAACTGGACGCAATCTCCACGGAGTATCAAGTGGATGCGTTGGATGCCGC
>RGZB01000120.1 GCA_010031735.1 Pseudomonadota bacterium
CGTTTATTTCCTTTTCGGACAGAACGACACGATTGTTCCAAATCAAAATCCCGCTTGGCCCAAGAGACTTGATTATTCCATAGCAACCGAGTCTTTCGGATCCGCCACCACCATGACTTCGTCCTCTTTTGACAACGGAGCGGATAGTTTGTTGGAACACCCTTCGGTTTACGACGGGTCGGGACTTGCGACGAACGGTTACTTTGCAAGTTACAGAACGGCATGGAAGGATTCAACGGGTTACATACTACGAAATTCTTCGGTGAATGAATTTTTCAGGATAGCCAGTTTTTACAAGACCAAAGGAAGTGCTTCTCAGCCATTCTCCCTCATCACCAGATTGCCGGACATGATAGGCTCCGTCAAGACAGAGACACAGATGGTGACCTTGGTGAATGGAATCTTTGTGTTCAACAACTCCGGAGAGATATGTGCTTGGAACGACACTTCGTTGGTTTGGGAGGTTGGGCAAGCAAGTTCGTCTTCGCTCAATTTCAGGTCGGTGCAAGATGCTTCGGTGTCCGGGTTTGATAATAGGTCCAACACACTGCTCGCGGCCAGCGACAAAGACCGAGCGGCCTATCTCAGTTATGACTACAGCGAAAAGGCCTTCGTCAAGTTCAATGGAACGGATCTGACTTTTTCAACAACAAGATACCGTCCACCCGGACGTCAGTTCAAAATGGGAGTATATTGATCAGATGCCAGGATTTCCTCCACAAACAACATATCCACTCGCATTGGACTCGGATCGGACGCTCTTCCTCGTGTACAACACGAGCGAAGCAAAGACGACTCTGCCCAATTCGGCATGGCAAGAGGAAATAGAGGTAGAGCCCATAGCTCCAACATACGAGGGAGACATATGGGCGGACAATGGTTTTGCCAATATATCGGGTGAGCTTTTCTACTATGACGCCGTAGAGAAGAATGAACACGGCAAGGTCTACAAGTTCAAAAGATGCGCAAGAAGCATTGGAGGAAAACCAACTAAATTCAATCCCGCAGGCACGTGGGTCAGGGGATTTGTAATAGCCGAACACCACAATCAGATTGTGGATGCCACGATTGCTGTGGAGCGGTACGTATTTGACTTGGAAGGCGACGTAGCCGTACTCGAGGACGAACCCATTTGCGTTGATGACGCACCTTGCGTGGATGTCACATTAGACACCGAGGTCGTAGAGACAAATGACGGGTGCGTGGGGACCACAATATCCTACCAAATTCAGATAGATGGCATATTCAATTCGTTCACGCTTGACTTCGGCGACGGGCAATCTACGAATGCGAATCAAATTGGCACGCACACCTATAGTCCCGGGGCAAATATAGACCCGGTTGTCACTGTATTTAGTGACAACTGCACAGTCATTCAGACTCCTTACCGCAGAGAAGGAAGCACTGTTCCGGAGTTGCCCAACACCCCGACATTTGAACTGCCTGTTCCTCAAGTGCCAGAGTTTCCCAACATAACCATTCCAACCTTTGAACAGCCTAACCCACAGGTTGAATTGCCGCAAATAATATTTCCGTGTCTTGATATAACCCCTGGCCTGAGTATACCAAGCATAATCAGTATAACTCCTCCGGAAATACCGATTATACCTCCGAGTTTTACGCAGGTTTCAATAACATTTGGGCCGGCACCTTTGATTACGCCTGGCACGTTCACCTTCGGTCCGATACCGAATATAACGCCCGGCACGTTCACCTTCGGTCCGATACCGAATATAACGCCTGGCACGTTCACCTTCGGTCCGATACCGAATATAACTCCGGGCACGTTCACCTTCGGTCCGATACCTAATATAACTCCGGGTACGTTCACCTTCGGTCCGATACCTAATATAACTCCGGGCACGTTCACCTTCGGTCCGATACCGAACATAACGCCCGGCACGTTCACCTTCGGCCCGATACCGAACATAACGCCCGGCACGTTCACCTTCGGTCCTGCTCCGACCATAGTCCCGGGATCTTTTGTATTTGGACCAATACCAAAGATCAATCCGGCGACGTTCACGTTCGGCCCGGCACCGAAAGTGAATCCGGCAACATTCACATTTGGAAATGCTCCTAGCATAACTCCAGCCACGTTCACATTCGGTCCCGCTCCGAAGGTGAATCCAGCGACATTTATTTTCGGACCGGCTCCTAGCATAACTCCTGGGACGTTCACGTTCGGCCCGGCACCGAAAGTGAATCCGGCAACATTCACATTTGGAAATGCTCCTAGCAT
>RGZB01000013.1 GCA_010031735.1 Pseudomonadota bacterium
TGCCGTGCGCGTGGTATCACGCAGGTTGCTGTGGCGGATTATCTCGGTATCACCTTCTCGAACATACACTCGCGGAAGCGCAGTATGTAGCGACGATCTCGAGCCCCTTCAAAAAAGAAGAGTCCGCAGTATATCTGCATAAATTGCAGGTGATACAAAAGAAACTGACCGATCTATCGTCCTTTATCCGCAAGCAAACGCATCACTAAATTTACAATTCTAATGCGAAAAACAAATCCGTTGCTCAACAAAACGAGCGGATGGTAGCGTTACGGAACGATACAAAAATCGTTACTACTAAACGATCAGGTTGAAGTATGCTGGTGAATAATACGAAACACATTTCAACTGGAGATTTAAGAATGCGAATTATTTTACTTCTATTATTATTCACTTCTGTTCCTGCTAGTGCATTAGCATGTGTTCCATCGATCAGTACTTGGGAAGAGCGTCTACAAAATGCAGAGCACATGGATTATATATTCATTGGCCGCGTCAAAGATATCAACGATGGGGGACTATATGTAAAAACTGCAGGTGCACACATGGCGGATGCTAAGGGGGCAAAACAAGTAACGTTCAAAGTCATTCAAAATTTTAAAGGTGCTAACGAAAGCACTATAGTTACTGCTTCGATGAGATCTGATTGCTCACAAACGTTCATAGATAATGAAAAGTACTTGATATTTATGCCTAAGCAAATAAGTGCCTATACATCTAAAGATGATTTGAATTCTGGAATACCAAACATTTACAGCACAGATGTATTCTTATTTTCAGAGATAGAACCGGATGTAGTTGAAAAGTTAAACACTCTTTTTAAGGAGAAAAAGAATGACCATTAACACAAGCGGAAAACCTGTCGGAATGAAGTATGTTTGTCTGTAATACAGACCAAACCATCCGTAACTGAGTGAGGATTTTTATGAATGATATGTTAGAGAAAATAACGAATACAAAGCGGAAACGTGTGTATGCATTTACGTTGTTTTGGATTATATCGGCAGTTGCGATGTTCTTTTTAGGAGGCGCGTTGCCAAAAATGTATTGGGCGGGAGTACGATGGAATGAGCTAATTGGATGGTCATCTTACGGAAGTGCATCTTATCCCATAGCTCTGCTGATTTATCTTTATTTGGATGACAAGTTGAAAAATCGCAGAAAATTGTTTTTACCACTGCTAGCGATTGCTCTTCTAATACTTTGTCCTTTGACTGTCATAGTTGCCTTTAAAGCATTTTATCTAATTTCTAAATTATAAGAGGTTATTTATGCCACTTCTTTCGATCGAATCGTGGGGGCTGGATTTGAATAAATTAAGTAATATGTTGATTTAAATAAGTTATCCCTGATTCAATTTTGCTCTGTACCTATGTTTATACCCCAACTGGTACCTACTTTCACTGGATACTAATAGACCTCTAAAGACTACTGCCAGCTTTAGTTTCGTTAGTTCAATTTTGAATTTCTTTATTCAAAAACCGATGAAACCCGCTTAGTTCTGCGATTCTTGTAAACAGACTATACCCAATCTTTTGTCAACAGCCGCATGTGGGGCTATAAGTCCCATCACAGCAAACCGTTCTGCCGTTAGAACAGCCGCATACTCCATTATGCCACGAGCAACAACCCTGCCTTGCCTCGTCAACGCCTATTGCGCTTTTCTCCTGAACTTGTGGTGTGACATGGCACATCGATTCCGTTTGAGCACAAGATACATCGGTATGTACGGGCTTTGATGCCAAAGCTGAGGTGCATACTGTTAATAGGAGTAAGAATATAGCAAATGCACGCATGTTATCTCTTCCAATTACGATAGATTTTAATGGTTAACGCCATAACTATTACCAGAAGAGAACTGCCATAAAAAAGTAAATTCCAAACTTGTGCCAAAATGGGACTAAAAATCCATCCATAATTCAATATAGCTAGAATCATCAGTAAAAGCAGAAGCCCTGAATCAGAGCTAAAAACTTTATCGAGCCTATTAAACATTAGTGTGATGAACCTTTATTTTTAGTATTCATGATGTCTTCTATCGCGCTTATTATTGACCACCATATACTTGCAGCTTTCATATCATCGCGTACCATAAATTCAAGCCACTTCTGATCTGCATAAGCATAAGCGTCTATCCGCACAAGCATGGGGCTCTAATATCTGAGGAATTGTACGAGAAATGCCAAAGAATAATGCTTTTAAGGAGAAACAATCCCTTATACGCATTCCACAATTATGGCAGAACATTTCTTCATAAAATTGCTGTCTGTGGATTTTGTGGAGGTCGCATTGTCTCATGTTATTATAATAGATATTATACTTGCACTAGAGCTAGCAATAGCTCAAGGACAGTATGCAAGGAAGGAATGATTCGCGCAGATAATCTAAACATCCAATGCCTTGAGATGTTAAAGAAGATAGAGTTATCTACAGATATGCGAGACAATCTTGAAATGCATTTGTCTGATATATTTTTAGGAAAATTTAAAGAAATTAAAATGCTTCAAGTGTCTGCTGAAATGGCAGTTAAGAAACTAGATAATAAAATTCAGACTTTAATACAATCTTACACAGAAGGTATTGTATCTAAAGAAATCTATTTAAAACTATATAACCAATTTGCTTTAGAGCGTCTTGATTGGAATAAAAAGCATTACATTGCAAATACTGCTCACCAACAATTTAATAGTAAATTAATGTCTATTATTGATTTTGCTAGTAATGCAAAGTCTTCTTACCAAGATACTCAAGACCACCTTGAACGAATGAAAATCTTGTACATGGTTTGTGACAATATCGTATTAAAAAATCGTACCCTCGAATTTAGCTATCGCCCTCCATTGAATATTCTTGCTACAAAAGGCAAGAAAACATGGAAGAATATAGTTACTGAAATGAGAGAAAAATACTTTGAAGAAATTATACTTTTTTCTACAAAAACGGAGGCTATTACACATTATGATCTAATATATAATCATAAGTCAGAAAGTAATAGTTCTGTACCGCAGCCAACTATGTTTAATAGTCCTCAATATAGGAATAAAAATTTATAATGAATTTAGTGGTGGGATCGAGAGGACTCGAACCTCCGACCTGCGGTTTAGGAAACCGACGCTCTATCCAGCTGAGCTACGACCCCACTATTTGAGTTGGTACTCTTAACATAGGTACTTAAAGGATAAAACTGACAAAGCATTTCGTATCAGTAGTATTTATATTAGTTCAAATCCGAATTAAGAGCACGCCAAGCCAAATCAATTTAACGCACAGATATTTAAGAACATTATGTGGTTTTTTGCTTTGGGGCTGGATTTGAATATTTCTGATAAGTGTTTGAGATATTGGAATTTACTCCAATCCAAAAATCTCCTGTACCCTAGACTGTACCTAGAAGAGATTTAGAGCGTTTACTAAGAAGTCCTTTCTAACTATTCTAACACATCTTTCCAATAAAAGTAAAAGCCATGAAATTAGCAAAGATAAAGACCCGGTATAGTGGTGACTTGTCCCTTGGCAAAGTTACAGTTTTTGTGGGCCCCAATAATTCTGGAAAATCTAGAGCGCTTGTAGATATCCACCATCTTTTTAATACACCGGAGAGAGACAAACCCAATACCACTGTTATCATTGATAATATAGAAGTAGAAAAACCTGCTAAGGTTGAAGATTTATTTATTGGACTTAATCGCGTTTATGATAATGGAAAACCAGAGCGCGTACTGTATCAAGGCTTTGGGCCACAATTAGAAGGATCAGATACATTTGCAGAAGAAAGTACTGATGTTTTAAAAAGAAAATTTGATAAGAATTTAGATCTTTCTTGGGCCTTTCCTCATCTAAGCAAATTATGGATAGCTACGGGCCAATTTATTATATCAACTCATAACTATAATTTTCTTATGGGAATAATATCAACAAATTGTCCTGTAGATATTTTTCGTCTTAATAGAAGTGATAACATAACGAAAATTACTCCTATTCCAGTGCAAGACGTTGCTAATCTAACAAAGTCACCTATACTTTCTAGCCAGCGTGTTCTTGAAGCTATGTTTGCTGATGGAACAATAATTTGTGAGGCAGATAGCGATAGAATCATATATCAAACCGTAGCTTCTCAAATATCGCCAAATCTAGATGATTTGTTTATCCATGCAAACGACAAGCAATCTATTCATAAAGTTGTAGAATTAATAAGTAAGACGGCGAGCCCTTTAGCCGCAATAGTTGATATCGATATTTTAAACGATCAAACAAATTTTCAAAAATTAATTGAAAAATTTCCTAACTGCACAAATGCATCAGAACTTATAGAAATTCAAAAGAGAATTAAAAAAGCTATCGAGAGTCAAAGTGACGAGGAGATATTGGATAAAACTATTTTAGAAGTTGAATTATTGACTGATGCATTTTCAAAAAAGAAACCATCCTTATCGGAACTAAGAAGAAGATTAAGGGATATAGAAGACGCTGGCTCTATATGGAAGCCCTTTAAGGAAAAGGGAATAAGAGTATTACCATGCTTACTCCGTCGTGATGCTTTCCATCTTCTTAAAGAGTGTAAGAAGTTTGGACTTTTTATTGTACCTGTTGGGGAGCTAGAAAGTTGGATACCTCTTGGAGTAAGAAAGGATAGGTGGATTAACGAAGCATTGGAAAAACTACGAAATGGCGAATGTCCACCCAGACTAACAAAGTTTACAAATGAGGTAATCACCTATCTTAGAGGAAGAAAGTGATTATATTTCAGTCTATTGATATAGATCTGGCTAATATATTTCATTAAATAAATTTGGTGACAATCAAATTGGCTTCTTTTATAAACCTAGCTCCAATAAAGTCCAATAAGTGCCTCGATAGCTCAGTTGGTAGAGCAAGGGATTGAAAATCCCTGTGTCGCTGGTTCGATTCCGGCTCGAGGCACCACTTCTCCTACGCTCAAGATACTCGTGGAGTACAGCAGCTGCATGGACGATATTTTAAAGAAAATTATTAAAACCTGCATAAAGCATGCTTCCGATCTTATTGAAGCCGCTGAAGCTGTTTTTATAAACGGGAAATATAACCTTTCTTATCATCTTTCAGTTTTAGCCATAGAGGAAATTGGAAAGGCAAATCTTCTATTGGCCAAGCATTTAGATAAAAGCTCTCCTGAAGAAAAAACTAGATGGCTTGATAAAAAGGCTTCCGATCATGAGTTAAAGCTTTTCTGGGCATTTTGGACACCGGCTTTCAGAAGTGGAACAATAACTGAAAAAGAAATTACACAAGCGAAAGATTTTGCTCGCAATGTTCATAATCTTCGAATGGAAGGCCTTTACGTAAACTACGAGGCAAAAGCCACAAAAGATATAATAAGGAAGATTCCAAAGAGTCAGGCAAGAGGCATGATAGACCTTGCTAAGGCACGAATAGATATTGAAGCTTCAAGAAAAATAAAGCCCCTGACAAAAGAACGCGCACAAATGCTTGACTGGTTCGTTTCTGCTACAGCAGATGAAGAGCAAAGAAAATTTATCTTTAGTAATTCCTCTCTTAAGGAATTACAGGAATTAAAGGATGTAATTAAATGGTTCGCTTGGCTAAAAAAACAATTTGAAGATGCTGATAAAGAGGCTCAAGCTTTATTAGAAAAAGAGCTCAGAAGGCAAAAGCCAGAAGAGGAAGAAAAGTTTTCTCCTAAATGGAAAATAAGAACCAAATTAATATGCTTATCTCATTCAATACGCCAATCAGCATTGAATCAATGGAATGACCATTCTCGAGGAATCATAAAGTTATACGAAGGAGACAAGAAAAAGGGTGAAATAATCGTAGATATTGTCCTTCCCAAAATTGTCCCCATGCAATCGCTCTGGTCTGCAGGGTATGGCCACATGAGACGATTTATAATAGCACTAAATATGGCTACTTTCAACCATCACTAAAACAGCTCTGCTTGTAGATAGGCTTGCTGCAGATGGAATAACTCCTCTGGAGTTTTTACTTTTGGTTATGAGGGATGAGACCAATCACATTTCTTTAAGATTTGATGCCGCCAAAGCTGCCGCGTCATTTATTCACCCCCGTCTTTCTTCTGTAGATAAGAAAATAGGTGTCTCCCTTGTAAGTAAGGAAGAAGTGCGCCAAGCTCTTTTTGATGCATGGGAAACTGCCAAGAAAAATATAGAAAAATCTAAGTTAGTTGTCGTTACTACACCATAAAGGGTGTAGTTATAAATTCTAATAATTCTAAGTAGCTCTGAAAGCGTGAAATGTCGGTAAGTATCTGTATATAATATAATATATAGATAATTATTATACGCTTTATTCCATTTCACGATTTATTTTAATATTCCGTTTTTTATTAAATCCTATATTAGACAATATTTTCTTTATGAAAGCGTTGAAGTCGTGAAAGCGTAAAATTTAATCTTTTACTACTCTATTCTTTTGTATTCCTTTCTTCGCTGTCCTTGGGCGTTGTAAACTATTTCCTGTACTTCAATTTGTTCACTATCTACAAGTTGTTTAAGAATGTCCTCTCTGTCTCTTGTGCTTAACCACTGGGATTTTCTTGTAATTACAGATTTTATAGTCCAATCGTAATTTATAATATTAAGTAGTTTTTTGGTATTGGACTCCCGCTCATTATTTGCCACATGTTGCTTTACATTTTGTGCGAGATAGTCAGCACAATAATTCGCAACATTGATTCCCCATTCCATGCAGTCTTTTGTTATCTCATCGCCGTCAGTGACGATAAGAGCAAGCTTTATGGCATGCTCGGCACATCGGGCGTAAATTGCAGCGTAGGTTGAGGATATATAGATATATCATTAATCCACTTTGCTATCTTACCTGCAAGGCCTGGAGGATTTAGAAGCTCCGGAGGGAACCTAGGAGGAGACATAAATTTATAAGGGCAATTTTCTAGCCAGGTCGTCACATCGTTCTCTACCCAGCCGATAGCTCGTGGGCCAATTTTCTTTGGAGAGGGGAAACATCCCTTAGATATATCGCTGTAAATAGAAGATCGGCTTCTTCCAGTGATTTTGATTACTTCAGGTAATCTAAGAATTTTTAAATGGTGTGTTTTGTCATTCATAAGATATGTCCTTTAATAAGTTTATTTGGACATAGCCTATCTTTACGAAGTGGTCATTGTAGCCAATTAGCTTTGTTTAGGTACAATGAGCTTCAGATAATGATCTTCATGATTTATTTTTTGATTTGCGAGGGTAAATTATACTTCTTGCAGATTCATCACTTATATTAAACTTTTCAGCAACGATCATTATTGCTTCCAATGCAGGTTTTCCTACTTTTCTGAGCTGCTGGAAGGCCTCTTGTATAGGCTCTTCTTTATTAAGCTTCTTAAAATAATCTAATTTTCTTCCTCTCCGCTTTAACTTGAATGCAGTGTCTGCCTCTTCACCATTTTCAACTAATTTTAATGCCTCAATAATATAATAGACCAATCCTCTATCTATTTTACAAACAACTAGATTGCTCTTAATAACTTTTCCTTCTTCTAAGTAGCTTTTTAAATAACTAAGCAACGATCGAGCACATTTAGTGTCTCCTGCTTTTGCGCCTTCAAGAGGTAATTTAATAGTAAACTCTCTGAGGTCAAAATCTTTTATAAGTTTACTAGATGGCATTAGAACTCCTAATAAAATCTACTAGGGCTTCGAGCTTTTCCGTTAAATCCAATTGGCTTATATCTGGCTTCTGCTGTACCACCAGATGGGCAATTTTAACTTTATCTGCAGTCCGGTATTCCACTTCATCCTGAAGTTTAAACTTTAAGCATTTACTAAATTGGGAAAAATCTGAAAACTCTTCAATCGCTTCTTGGTATAACTTATCGAGCGCTGATTTTAAGATATTTTTATCTATATAATTTTCGATTTCCCTGCCTTGAGTAACCCAAGCAAATCCTTTTCTATCTTGGGTAAATTCCTTGACTACTCTTTTTTTTGTTTCATTGATTTCTCCAGATTTTTTTGTTCCATCAGCAGTTTTGATATCACTGTCGATTACTATGCATGTGTTTCTATTGAGACTTCTAAGTGAAATGAATTCATTTATCACTTCATCTGTAGCGGTGAGATGTGATAGTAATCTTCCACCATAAAACATTATCGAATAATGCAATCCTTCTACTAAATTCTTGTCTAATTGATTGATCCAATAATTTAAATAAATTCTATCAGAAGGACCTTCTACCCATACAATGCAATTAGACTGCATTAGGTCACTAGCGTGATAGCCTAAATCTTCGCACAAATTAAACTTATCTTGATTCGCTGTTACTGATTTTACTGCTGATTCTCCATTTTCTAATGCAACATGAAATACAGAAGCTTCTGGAAGATCTAAAATATGGGCGGAATGTGTGGTAATGAAATATTGATTATTTGTCTTTTCATGAAGATATTTAATTAATTTTCTTTGAAGAGTTGGATGTAGGTGGATTTCTGGCTCTTCAATACATACGATTTGATTTTCTAAAATAGTTGCTGCTGCAGCAATAATTAAAACTTCATGAATTCCTGTGCCAAAGGATTCAATGGGTAATACTTTATTTTCAAATTTTATAAGAATTGTGTCGGGCCTATTACCACCTGTATTTTTACGTGGTGCATAAGGAATTTCTAATTCTGCAGATGAAATTCCTGTTACCTCCCTAACAAATTCATTAATTTTTCTGAATCGTTCTTTTTTACTTCTATACTCTAGATCCGTCGTATGTTGTGGGCTTTGTAAATCTGCAAGGCGCGGAATAATTTCCAAACCATCAAAACTTTTCTCAGCACTATATCCCACGCCTGGTATAGCCTGCTTTGAAATTTCCCTTATGGCCGGAATAGTCTCTATCTTTATTTGTTCTGTTAGACTAAGTTGTGCTAACAAATCGGGTAAAAAACCTTCAATATTTCCGCCTGTATAGGGTAAGAAATTAATTTGAAGTTCCCGCCATGCACTTTGATTTATTGGTTTAGAAGGTCGCGGTTCTAATATTTTTTTTATATATTGAGTACAGAACTGATGCATGGAGCTATCATTACCCCTTACGATATTAAGATCGTAAACAAACCAACAGATATCGCTTTCTGTGATGACATTAAGTAAAAGCTCCGCTTCTGAAGCCTTATTAAGGTGCTTTTTGTATTGAGCACTATTTTTAGTAAATCCAGTAGCGATGGAAGGCAGATCTCGTGTATGAATTTTACCTTCCTGATCTCTGTGTTTATCATCTTCACCAAAACTGTATTTTCTTTGAATAAAACTATTATAGTGATTCTGTAAGAATCGAAGAATATTAGACTTTCCAGAGTTATTCTGACCGATAATAAAATTTATTTTTTTGAAAGGTCCAATATATTGGAGTGATCCAAAACTTCTATAATTCCCAATTCCTACAGCTTCTAAGAATATATTATCAGCAGAACTCATATTGCCTCACCTGGTTGTGCCCTAAGCATAATGATTTACTAATATTATGCTAGCTGCGCCAAATAATCACCCCACCATTGCATCATGCGCTTACGCTCTTCGAGGTATTCAGTGTGATGGTAAGCTCCACGAATCTTGTTTTCTTCGATATGTGCAAGCTGGCGTTCTATGGCATCGCGGTTAAACTGTCCGTTTTCGTTTAGGATAGTGGATGCTGTCGCACGCATACCATGAGGAACCACTTGGCCGTGCCACCCAATAAGCTTAATCATCTTTATCAGGGTGACATCGGATATAGGCTTGTTATAGCTTACTACGCCGGGGAAAAGCACTTCGCGGTCGCCACTAATTTTGTGGATTTCCTTAAGCACTTCTAAAGCTTGAGTGGAGAGGGGTACTACATGCTCCCGGCGCATTTTCATGCGCTCTGCCGGAATGCGCCAAATAGCTTTTTCTAAGTCGAATTCAACCCAACGTGCTCCTCGTAATTCTCCCGGACGCACAAAGGTAAGCATAAGGAGCTTCATGGCGAGCTTAACAATAGGCTTCTTTCCTTCATAGGCTTCTACAGATTTTAAGAAGTCTGGGAGCTGGTGTGCCCTGAGATAGGGGCGATGTTGCCTTTTATAGCTCTTTACGTATTTAGAGCGTCCTGCAGCCGGATTCTGGTCACAGAGGTCTTGAATGATGGCAAACTCGAAGATGTTGGTGCAGTACTGATTGATGCGCTTGGCAACATCCAAAGCACCACGCGACTCAATCTTCTTAAGAATAGCGAGTATATCATGAACGTTTACCTTCTTAATGGGCTTGCGGCCTATAATAGGGAACACGTCTTTCTCGAGGCGGCTGATAATGTTGGCGCCATACTTCGGAGCCCATGACTGCTTTTCACACCATTCCTGCGCTATCGCTTGAAAGGTGTTTTTATGTTCGCTGATGTTATCTTGTTTCTTTTTCTCTTTATGGCTATTCGGGTCAAAGCCTTCGCGCACCATCTTCCTAACATCATCTCGGAGTCTTCTGGCATCACCAGAGCTGATTTCTCCCACTCTGCCGATGGTATAGATATTATGCTTTCCGTCGAATTTGTAAGGGTATTGCCATACCTTTGTGCCGCTAGGGCGTACCAAAAGTCTTAAGCCGCCTTCATCGTACAGCTTGTAGTCCTTTTCTTGGGGCTTAGCGTTCCTTATTTCAGTTTCGGTCAGTTTACGGTTTACCTTAGGCATAAAATTCCTCTATCGGATTTGTACTTGCACCTTCTTCTTGTACCTAATTTGTACCCTAAAGAATCATGGATGCCATTAAACACGATGAAACAATATTAGACAAGAACATTGCCTAAAGCGCGCAGAAATCAGCCATTATTTTGGATTTTATGGGATGTCGTGGAATCTTATTGAATCTGGAAGTTGGTTGCGGGGGCTGGATTTGAACCAACGACCTTCAGGTTATGAGCCTGACGAGCTACCGGGCTGCTCTACCCCGCGACAATTGATATGGATGTTGAAAATCCTTAAGAACAGGCCAGTTTCTATACCAGTGTCGGATAATAAGCAAATCTTTTCATTATAAGGAAGGTATTCATGCCTCTAAACGCGCCTCATGCCCTGATTATACAGGCACAAAAACCTTACCCACTGCAGTGAAGCAATTTTTCGGAATTTTGATTCCTAAAGCTAATGATATTTGGATATACGCATGACTCTCTCAGCAGTGTGGGGAAATATATCCCGTTAATGGCCGGGAATGCGCGCTTTTGGTACCATTAATTCTCTGAAGGTGGGAACCTAGAGACTTAATGGCGGAGCGGAGAGGATTCGAACCTCCGATACGGTGTTACCCGTATAACGGTTTAGCAAACCGCCGCCTTCGGCCACTCGGCCACCGCTCCGTATCACTAAAATTAATGTATTCCCCTATAAAGAGGGACTTCGTTTTATACCATTAATCCTGTTTTGCCAACCTTTTAAATCACCGGGCGCGGAATGTCATGTGCACACAGGCGCATAGTAATTTTCTCTATATATCAATATATAAGTCGATCCTTGCGGGTTCACGCTGATTTTTTACGCGCTTGTCATGAAGCTGTCATACACAGGACGTATAGTCCGCGTTGAAGGTTTTGGTGTTTCATTACAAGGGAGATTCCCATGAAGAATAGCGTGCGCGCTCTGTTTTTTATCGCTGCATTCACTCTTGCCCCGGCGCTCCAGGCAGAAGAGCCCAAATATAATTATTACATCGGTGCAGGGTATTCCCATATCGTAGCGGAATACAACAATACCAATCTATTCGAAGACAGTTTTCCGGGTGGCGAGATTTATGGCGGTTACCAGTTCCATAAAAACGCGGCACTCGAACTTGGCGGTTTCTTCACCGGCGATGAAGATAAACAGACCGGTGCGGTCAGCACCAGTTTCCAACTGGCAGGATTCTATGTGGGCCTGCTCGGTATCTTACCCGTGTATGAGCGCGTGAATCTGCTGGGCGATGTCGGCTATATGTTCATGAGTAAAGATATCGAAGCCTCGAGCGGCACCTCCACCGCATCCGTCGATGATGTGCAGGATGCCTTCCGCGTCGGTGCGGGCGCGGAATTCATGATGACCGACCAAGTGGGACTGCGCGGCATGGTGCATTATATCTACGATAATTCGGACGCGATCGACTACCTGATGCAGTATAGCGCTTCGGTGGTTTATCACTTCTAGTGGTACCCTCAAACAGGGCGTTAAACGTACCTTTAAACGGCGATGTACATCTATTCGTAAACCTGCTAGATACGGGTAACGACAGAAGAAAACGACGCCATGATAAAAACCCAAGCCAAATCCTCTCAATCGATAAACGCGAAGAGTGCCGCTGCCAAAAAAGAATCGAAGGCAGTAGCCCAAGATACGAACACAGAGAAGAAGCCGCGCTTTTATGAAAGCTGGACTTTCCTGATCCTGTTCTGCGTGGTGCTGCCGATGCTGATCCGCAGTTTTCTTTACACACCGTTCCATATTCCCTCTGGCTCGATGAAATCGGGGCTCTTGGTCGGGGACTATATCTTCGTTTCCAAATACGCCTATGGTTACAGCAAATATTCGCTGCCCTTCTCGCCCGATATCTTCGAAGGCCGCAAATGGTTCACGCCGCCGAAGCGTGGTGACGTCGTGGTATTCCGCCTGCCTACCAACACCAGCATCGACTACATCAAGCGTGTGATCGGATTGCCGGGCGATAAGATCCAGGTGCAGCAGGGCGTGCTTTATATCAACGGTAAAGCGGTACCAAGAAAGAAAACCGGCACGTTCGTCGACAATGAACAGGGCCAAGAGACCACACTCGATACCTATACCGAGACCTTACCGAACGGCGTTTCCTATACCGTACTCGACCAAACACCTTACGGCATGCTCGACAACACCCAGATCTATACCGTGCCGGAGCACCACTATTTCATGATGGGCGATAACCGGGACAATTCCCAGGACAGCCGTGTGCAGGAGATCGTAGGCTATGTACCAGAAGAGAATCTGATCGGACAGGCGAAGATGGTGCTGATGTCGGTCGACTCCCCCTTCTGGCAATTCTGGCGCTGGCCTTTCACACTGCGTAGCGGACGTTTCTTCACGTTGATCCATTAGCCATGAACACACTGCAAGCCCGCATCGGATATCAGTTCAAGGATACAGAGTTACTCAAAGAGGCGTTGACGCACCCTAGTTTTGTGCCGGGTTCCTCCCGCCATTATGAACGTTTGGAACTGCTCGGCGATTCGGTGGTGAATCTGCTCGTCTCCGAATACCTGCTCGCGAATTACCGTGATGAGAAAGAAGGCGATATCGCCAAACGCCGCGCGGCCCTCGTGTGCCGCGATTCGCTCGCGTCGATCGCACGCCTGCTGGAACTCGGGCAGGTGATTTTCTTCAGCGACAGCGAAGCACAGCTCGGTGGCCGCGACAATCCGGCCAACCTGGAGAATGCATTCGAAGCACTTGCGGGTGCCATCTATATGGATGGCGGGCTTGAAGCGGCGCGCACGGTATTACTGCCGTATTTCGTAACCCTTTCGAGCACGATGCTCGCACCCCCGCGCGATGCGAAGACCACGCTGCAGGAATGGCTGCAGGCAAGCAGCAAATCGTTGCCGAATTACGTTGTCCTGACACAGGATGGCCCGCCACATGCACCGGTCTTCACGGTGGAAGTGCAGGTTGGTGAGGATGTGCGCGCGACCGGCACCGGTGCCACCAAGCGCGCGGCCGAGCAGGAAGCGGCAAAAGAGGTGCTCATAAAGCTCGGGGTGCAATAATCTGTCAGATTAGGTGCATACCGGCCCTGAAACGTAAGCATCAGTGGCTTTTTGCCGCATTTCGGTCTATGATATGCGCATGAAAAAAGACGCCGCCAGAACCCCGAGTGAAACCGCTACCTCCCGCTGCATCGTCACGGCTGTGATGGGGCCGACCAATGCCGGCAAATCGACGCTCGTCAATGCGCTCACCGGCAGCAAGATATCGATCGTCACCCCGAAGGTGCAAACCACGCGTTCCCGCGTGATCGGTCTCACCGTACAGGACAACACGCAGTTTGTTTTCATCGATACGCCCGGCATCTTCGCGCCGAAACGCAAACTCGACAAGGCGATGGTGAAGGCCGCGTGGGAAGGGCTCGATGGGGCGGATGCGGCACTCTTGGTGATCGATGTGCAGCGTGGCATCTGCGAATTCTGCGAGATGGTGATGGATGCGCTCACGCGTTTTAAGTCGGAGGACCGACTGGTGTCTGCGGTGATCAATAAAGTCGATACCGTTCCGCCGGACCGTTTACTGATCCTTGCCTCCGAACTCGGCAAACGCCACCTCTTCGATGAGATATTCATGGTCTCGGCACTCAAAAACGATGGGGTGGATGCCATCATGTCCTATCTCGCGCAACGTGCGCCCGAGATGCCGTTCCTCTATCCGGAAGATCAGGCGGGCACGATGCCGATGCGCCAGTTCGCCGCTGAAATCACGCGCGAGAAACTTTTCCTCGCACTCCATCAGGAAATCCCTTACGGCCTGGTGGTGGAAACCGAGCAATGGGAAGATCGCGACAAGACAGAAAAAGATCCCAATGGCAGTGCAAAGATCCAGCAAGTGATTTATGTCGAGCGCGAAAGCCACAAGAAGATGGTGATCGGTGCGGGCGGTGCACTCTTGAAACGCATCGGCGAGACCTCGCGCCGTGAGCTCGAGAAACATTTAAGTATGCGTGTGCATCTGTTCCTGTTCGTGAAGGTACGCGAACAATGGCAGGATGACCGCGAGCGTTATGTCAACATGGGTTTGGAATTCCCGGAGTAAAGATATGAAAAAATACCTGATGGCTTTGATGGTGCTTATCGTACTGGTGTACACACCGAATGCGCACGCACTCGCGGTGTGCGGATGTGACGAGAAGGGCACGGCGGTCGAAGCCGCATCGCGTGCAGAATCGGTTTTCTTGGGCACTGTAACGCGTATCAAATCGCGCGGCTCGAAATACGAAGTGTATTTCACCGTCGATAAAATCTGGAAAGGCAACCAGAACAAATTCCTCAAAGTGGAAACCGATCGTGGCGATGCTTTCGGGACGATCACGTATGGCGTCAGCTGCGATTCGTACATCTTCGATGAGGGCGCGCGCTATCTGGTCTATACCTACCGCGACCGCTTATCACCGGAAAAGGTCTCACGCTGCAGCCGTACGCAGAAAGCCGAGGCCGCTGCTTCCGATATCGTAGAGCTCGGAAACCCGGTCTATGATTTCACCGTAGTGCCGGTCACGCACGAAGAGCCGACACTCGAGAAGAAATTCTTTGGTGAGCCGCTTGAGAAAAAAGACGCGGACGAAGACCTCTTCAAACTGGAACATTAATCGATGACACGTCTGTTTCTCCCCCTGTTCTGTTTGGTGCTGATGGTGATGCCGTTGTCAGCGCAGGCGGAGAGGCGTGCAGCAACACTTTCGACCACGGAACAATTCTGCGGCTGCTATCACCGCTTCGATCCGGCGAAATCCAAGGTTGCGTTCAAAGGTCGCTTCGATCATTTCGAAGAGATCACCACCAAAGAAGAAGTCTTCAAGCACAGCAAGGTCGATCTGCATTTCGTGATCGAGGATGTGTATGCGGGTATCCCGATGGGCCAGCAGACGATGGTGGTCAGGACGGATACGAGTTCGTGTGGATACGGAGCACTCTTCATGCCGAACGATGGTACGTCGCTTGTCGGCGGAACATTCTTGGTGTTTGCGGAAAGTGGGTATGTCGATATCTGCAATAGCGTGATCGGTGATGAAACCTGGGCAGTGAAGAACGTGAACCCGTTTATCCAGCATCATCCGTACCGCCCGGCGATCCCGAATTTCCACCGGAAGTTACAGCAGCAAGAGGATGACGAATGAAGTGGAACGACCGCGCCTTCGTACTCTCCTCTGCACCTTACGGTGAAGGCTCCTACCTCGTAAAACTCTTCTCGGAAACGGAAGGCGTATTTGCTGGCATGGTGCGCTGCAGTCGTAAAAACCGTGCGATCTTAGAGCAAGGAAACTTGGTGCAGGCAAGCTGGAGCGCCCGTTTAGAAGAACATCTTGGAACCATGACGCTGGAGATGATCGAGCCGTTTTCGGCCTATTTGATCCAGGATTCGCTGAAATTGAAGGCGCTCGGTGCCATTACGCTCACCCTGCTTTCACTGGTGCCGGAGCGCGATCCGCACCCGGAACTTTTCCGGGCTATTTATCAATGGATGGGGGAGTTGAAACACGAGGAAAACCCTGAAAACTGGCTCTCATCCTATGTTTCCTTAGAACTTATCTTGCTGAAAGAACTGGGTTTTGCGCTCGATCTCTCGTCATGCGCCGATTCGGGCACAGACAAGAATCTCACCTATGTTTCGCCGAAAAGTGGCCGGGCGGTATCCAAGGAAAGCGGCGAGCCCTACCATGCAAAGCTCTTGGCACTGCCTCCGTTCCTGACTCCGGAAAAGGCAAGAAATAAGGCAAAACCCGCAGAAATCCTTGACGGGCTCCGCCTCACCCGTTATTTTCTGGAGCAATTCGCATGCCGTGCGGTGGGGCGTGAACTCCCTTATGCACGGCGTGAAATGGAAATGTTTTGTGTGGCGGTGCCCGCGTAAAAAGAAGATAGATGGCAAAAAAAGAATCCGAAATCGTCAATGTCGATTTTTCCGAAGCACTTTCGGAACGGTATTTCGCGTATGCGATGTCGACCATCACGTCGCGTTCGCTGCCCGATGTGCGCGACGGCTTGAAGCCTGTCCATCGCCGCTTGCTCTACGCGATGCTGCAACTGAAACTCGAGCCGACCTCCGGCTATAAGAAATGCGCCCGCGTGGTGGGCGACGTCATCGGTAAATACCATCCGCACGGCGATATCGCGGTATACGACACGATGGTGCGCCTTGCACAATCCTTCTCGGTACGCTACCCGCTCGTAGACGGCCAAGGGAATTTCGGTTCGGTCGATGGTGATAATGCCGCGGCGATGCGTTATACGGAGGCGCGCCTCACCGAAGTGGCACTCGCACTCATGCAGGATATCGAAAGCGACACGGTTAATTTCCGCCCGACCTACGACGGGTCCGAGAGCGAACCGGTGGTGATGCCGTCAGCATTCCCGAACCTGCTCGCGAACGGTTCGGAAGGTATCGCCGTCGGTATGGCAACGTCCGTTCCTCCGCATAACGTGGGTGAGATCTGCGATGCGCTCCTGCATCTCATCAAATCGCCGAACTCCCATCTCTCCACACTTGTCGACTGCATGCCGGGTCCGGATTTCCCGACGGGCGGTGTGCTCGTGGAACCCAAAGAGAATATCCTGAAGGCCTATGAAACTGGCCGCGGCAGTTTCCGCCTGCGTGCGCGCTGGGAAAAAGAAGAACTCTCGCATGGCCTTTACCAGATCGTCATTACCGAGATTCCGTATCAGGTGCAGAAAAGCAAACTGATCGAGAAACTCGCCGAAGCTTTCAAAGCGAAGAAACTGGCGCTGCTCGGCAATATCCGTGACGAATCGACCGAAGATATCCGCATCATCCTCGAGCCGAAATCACGCACGGTGAAACCGGAAATGCTGATGGAGTCGCTGTTTAAACTGACAGATCTTGAAGTGCGCATCCAGCTCAATATGAACGTGCTCGATGCCAAAGGCTCACCGCAGGTGATGGACCTGCGTGAAGTGCTCCGTGCATTCCTTGACCATCGCCATGAGGTGCTCGAGCGCAAAGCGAAATTCAGACTCGGCAAGATCGACCACCGCCTGGAAATCCTGGACGGCTTCCTCGTCTGCTACCTGAACCTGGATGAAGTCATCCGTATCATCCGCGAGGAAGACGAACCCAAAGCGGTGATGATGAAGAAATGGAAACTGTCCGACGTGCAGGTGGATGCAATCCTCAATATGCGCCTGCGTAGCCTGCGCCGCTTAGAAGAGATCGAGATCAAAACCGAGCACGCCAAACTTTCGGCAGAGAAGAAAGAACTGAAAGCACTGCTCGCAAGCGAAGATAAGCGCTGGGCGGCGATCGCAGAAGAAATCAAACTGACCAAACAGAAATTCGGTGCCAAGACCGCACTCGGTAAACGCCGTACGAGCTTCGGTGATGCACCGACGACGGATGTGGTGTCGATCGAGGCCTTCGTCGAGAAAGAGCCGATCACCGTGATCCTGTCTGAACAAGGGTGGATCCGTGCGCATAAAGGCCACTTGGAAGAAGTGGATGATCTTAAATTCAAAGAAGGTGATGCGCTGCTCCTCACCATCAAAGCACAGACGACGGATAAACTCTTGGTGTTTGCGACCGACGGGCGCTGCTTCACCATCGGCTGCGATAAGCTGCCGGGCGGTAAGGGGATGGGCGAGCCGGTGCGTCTCATGATCGACCTGCCGCAGGAACATGCGATCCTAAGCCTGCGCGTATTCGAGGCCGGTAAGAAATACCTGGTAGCGTCGAGTGCGGGCAAAGGGTTCATCGTGAAATCCGATGATGTGGTGGCGCAGACACGCCAAGGTAAACAAGTGATGAATCTGGACAATGCGAAAATGATCGTCGCAACGCCGGCAGAAGGCGATGCGGTCGCGGTCGTGGGCGACAACCGTAAGCTCCTGGTGTTCATGCTGAACGAGATCCCGGAAATGAAACGCGGTGCTGGCGTGCAACTGCAGAAATACAAAGATGGCGGCTTATCGGATGCGAAATGCTTCACGCTGAAAGAAGGCCTCACCTGGCAGCTTGGGCAGAACACGCGCAATGAAGCGAGTATGACGGAGTGGATGGGTAAGCGTGCCGGCGCCGGCAAGATGCCACCGAACGGTTTCCCGAAAACCAATAAATTCAGTTAAACGTTTCCAGAGATATAAAACAATGACAGACGACGTGCAGGTCTATTTCAATCCGCAATGCAGCACCTGCCGGAACGGTCTCTCCCTGCTTGAAGACAAGGGTGTGAAACCGACCCTCGTCAAATATATGGATACGAAAGTCACCGCCGATGAACTCGAGGCGCTGGTGAAAAAACTAAAAGCGCCTGCGCGTATCCTGCTTCGTGAAAAAGACAAGCTTTATAAAGAGCTTGGTATGGACGACCCAACACTCAGCGACCGTGATATCTTCGCAGCGATCGTCGAACATCCCTCCCTTCTGCAGCGCCCGATCATCGTGAAGGGCAATAAGGCCATGATCGGCAGACCGATCGAGAAAATGCTTGAGATCCTCTAGTTTCTCTGCCCTGATTTAGAGGCGGATTTCGTTTCCGGCTTCTGGTATAATCGGTGCAGGAGGATACATGGTTGAAACCCCGCGTATCAGCAATACCACATCGGTGACGCCGACCAATACGGCGCGTACGGTACCGGCGCAAGTGCCGCAAGCGATCGCATCGCTCCCTGCGGGAACGGTGCTGAATGCTCTCGTGCTGAAGAATGATAAGAACGGTAACGTGGTGATCTCCACCACGCAAGGTGCGTTCACGGTCTCGAGCCCGATACCGCTCAAAGAAGGTGCAACGCTACAGTTGCGTGTATATCTCAACCAACCGGTCACGGGCGGCAGCAACAGCCTCACGAGCGCGCAACATTTCCAGGCGCAGATTTTGAGCATCGATGGCAAACCCGCTCCGCTTCCGACACAGAATCCGAATCCAACCGCTGCTACGACGCAACCTCAGCCGAATACCAATCCACCAACCTCGCAGGTATTGGTCGCGACCGATCCCGCGACAGGTAAACCTGCACCTATCATCACCGCGGTCAACCAACAGGGCCAGCAGACGCTTGTGGACAATGCCGCGAAAGCGTCGGTGAATACAGTCGTCCCCGCAGCAGCCACAGTGGTGCGTGTAACCGGGGGTGCCACGCTTCGCGCGGTATTGATTTCACCTGCGCCCGATGCAGAAAACTTCCTGCCGCCGGCAACGACGCCGGCACTCAGTGCTGCGGCGAAACAAGCGGCGGCGGTGTATGGCAATACCAATGCAGGCAATCCTGCGGCGCAGACCCAGGCACAACCATTACTGAAAGGCGGTGATGTGCTGGTGTTGAGAGTGGCAAGCCCGCCGACGCTGCCCGGCGCTGCACCCACGGTTTCTCCTACGACGACTACAACCACACTGCTGACTGCAGCACAAACGACGACGCAAACTGCAACACCCACCACAGTGCTGCCCCAAAACACATTCATTGCGACGGTGATCGGCACGGAGGCTTCCGGCGAAGCGGTGCTGCAAACACCTCTCGGCACGATTAAACTGCTCGCACAAAATGAATTGCCGAACGGTGCAAAACTGACGCTCGAGATCGTGAAACTCCAAGCAGGTGAAGCACCGCTTGCCACGGCCGCACAGGATACGGATGCGTTCTTACCCCCGCCGCTCGATAGTGATCTGACGGAACTTGCAACCTTAGTGAAAACGCAAGGGAGTGCCGCGCAGCAAGCAGCCCTCGACCGCATCCTGCCGCAGGCGAACGATCCGCAATTCGCAGCGAAACTCCTGTGGTTCTTAACCGGTGTACAGCAAGGGGACGCAACGCAGTGGATGGGTGCGCAGCTTACGCGCTTCTTAGAGCAGAATGATAAAGTCGGACTGATACAGAAGATACAGAAAGATTTCGGACGTCTCAAACAAGTATCGACGGAGGGTGTCAGCCAATGGAATACGATGTTCTTCCCGGTGCTGAACGGCAATACGATCGAGCATGGTGCGATGTTCACCCGCCACTATCCCGCAGACCAGGATGGTAACCAGGAAGATGGTACACGCTTCATCGTTGAGGTCGATTATTCGACCCTTGGGATGGTGCAGCTGGATGGGTTTGTCAAAAACAAAACGGGCAAGAAGGCATTCGACTTGTTCCTGCGGAGTAAAGAAGCGCTGCCCGATGAAGCACGAAGCGATATCAGCAGCATCTTCTCGACCGCGCTCGAGATCGGCGGCTTCACCGGCGCATTACAATTCCAGCAGGTGAAGGAATTCCCGGTCGACCCGCTGGTGGATATCAAAGAATTCCAAGCCAAAGGGGCCGGTGATATCGTGGCATAAGTGCTTATTATACCTAAGCGCACCCCGATGATTTGGCGCTAAAAATGGCGGGATTTCAGCAAAAACTATACACATGAAGCATAAAGCTTCGCCCATAGGTTGAGAAGAAATCGCGCTATCTTAGCAGAAATATAGATTTTCTTTATTTATCAATACCAAGGTCGCGTGTGCATTTGTATAAGAAATCGGTTAGCAAGCACAGGAAACTGCAAAAATCTGAAAGTTATCCACAGAATTATCCACTGGTTGTGTGGATGAGTGCACTCGATTAAAATAGCGCAGAAATCCTTACAAAAATCACCCGCGTATTTTTTTCTTCGGCCTGGCATTGCTAACCCACATCCAAATCTCTACTAAAGAACTATGGACGAGACTTTACCTCCCTCACGCGGGCCTGCACATGGGCTTGCCATTATCGCCGCGGAAGTCGAAAAACTTCCTGTGACCCCGGGCGTATACCGCATGCTGGGCGAAGACGGGAAATACCTCTATGTCGGTAAGGCACGTAACCTGAAAAAGCGCGTGGTGAACTATACGCAGCTGAATCGCCTTTCGGTCAGGATCCAGCGGATGGTGATGGCGACCGTCAAAATGGAATACACCGTAACGCAGACGGAGGCAGAAGCGTTGCTCCTTGAGGCGAATCTCATCAAGCAGCACCAGCCACGCTATAACATTCTGCTCAAGGATGATAAATCCTATCCCTATCTCGAGATCGATCTCACGCATGAATACCCGCGTATTGCCAAACACCGTGGCGTGAAGAAAAAGCATGCGCGCTATTTCGGACCGTTTGCTTCCGCCGCTGATGTGAACAGCGCGCTCGTTTCGCTGCAGAAAAGTTTCCTGCTGCGACCGTGTGCGGATACGGTGTTCCGCAACCGCATACGCCCCTGCATGGAATACCAGATCAAGCGCTGCAGCGCGCCATGTGTACGCAAGATCAGTAAAGAGGAGTATGCTGAACTGCTCGAGGAGGCGATGAAATTCCTCTCGGGCAAAAGCCAGGAGGTGCAGCAAGTACTCGCGGAACAAATGCGGCAGGCAAGTGAGCGGATGCAGTATGAGAAGGCGGCCAGTTTGCGCGACCGCATCCGGGCACTTACGCAAGTGCAGGCAAAACAATATGTCGAAAGTTCAGCCGTGAAGGACGCGGATGTCGTGGGTGTGTATCACGAAGGCGGGCAGGTGGCGATACAGGTCTTCTTTTTCCGTGCGGGACAGGCGTTAGGCCACCGTGCATTCTTCCCGCAGCATGCGGAAGAATACCAGGAAGGGGAAGTACTCGAAGCCTTCCTCGGTCGGTTCTATCAAACCAATCCGCCCCCGGCACTTGTGCTCTTAAGCCATCAGGTCCCGGAACGTGAGGTGCTGGAAGCGGCGCTCCGGTTGGTGTCAGAACGCAAAGTGAGTGTCGAGACCCCCGCGCGTGGAGAGAAACAGAAACTCGTACAGGTCGCGGTGATGAATGCCCGTGAGGCGCTCGAGCGTAAACGCACCGAAGACGCATCGACACAAATGTTACTCAAGGGCCTGGCAAAACTCTTTGATCTGGATACACCGCCCCAACGTATCGAGGTCTATGACAATAGCCATATCATGGGTAAACATCCCGTCGGTGCGATGGTGGTGGCCACTGCGGAAGGGTTCCAGAAAAACAGCTACCGCAGGTTCACGGTGGATGCCGGGTCGCTCACCGGCGGGGATGATTACGCAATGCTGAAAGAGACCCTGACGCGCCGGTTTGCACGACTCAAGACCGAACATCCGGAGCGCGACGCCAACTGGCCGGATCTCGTGTTGATCGATGGGGGTGCTGCGCATCTGACGGTGGCAGAAGGTGTGTTCGCCGATCTCGGCATCAACGATATCGTGTTTGTGTGTATCGCCAAAGGACCGGACCGTAATGCCGGGCGCGAAGTATTCCATATGAGCACGAAATCGCCCTTCCAGCTGCCGGTGAACGACCCGGTGTTATTCTATCTTCAGCGTCTTCGCGACGAAGCCCATCGCTTCGCTATCTTCTCGCACCGCGATAAGCGTTCCCGCGCGATCAAGCAATCACTGCTCGATGGTGTGGAGGGAATTGGCCCCACACGTAAACGTGCGCTCCTCTCGCACTTTGGTTCCGTGGATGCTATCCGCAAGGCAAGCCCCGAAGACATAGCGAAGGTTCCGGGCATCAGCCTGAAACTCGCGGAACAGATATTGGGACAATTGAAATAGACTAACGGCCTTGCCAGATTTGCGGCTTACCGGTGTGGTCGGTCACCATCTCGATGAAGCTCTGTTCGCTCTGTGCGAGGCGTAGTCCTGCTTCGCGTTTTGCTTCGGATGAGAGTAAAAGTGCCTGAAGGGTACGAAGCCATTCCGTGCTGTTGCGTGCGATGTTTTCATGCCCGCACTCGATGCAGGAACCGAGCATCGCATTGCCGAATGCCTGGATGATATGTGCGGTAGGGGAAGTTTGGAAATAACTCATACCGCGCGAACGATTCATGCGGTTGGTGTTGAGAATCGCGCGCGGATCATGGCCTTGCTGGTCCGGAAAACGGTTACCCGTGATTTCCCACAAAATCTCCGGTGCATCGCCTGGTCGGGGCAGGTGGCTCACCTCGGGTACAGGACGCGGACCGGGTCCGATCCAATCCAATTTTGCCGATAGTATCTCACGCTTCGGAGGACGCGAGACAACGAAAAGCGTGCGTGGATCGACCCAGTGATCCATGATCATGGCTTCCGGCGCCGCGGCAGACAAACGATCCATCAACGCCGCATTCTTCTCGCTGCGGAAGCGGACAAAATCGTCGTATATCGAAACGAAATGGCCGGTAGGTATATTATGTGGCTTGGCGATGGCATCGGAGGTGGGACAGGCCGTAAGGCCCATCAATGAACCGGTGCAGGCGACTATCTGCGCTTCGGAATAACCACGCTCCGTCATCAAATGATGGAGGGCATTGCCCACTTGTTGCATGAACACACTGCCGAAACTGATGCCTGCAAAACCGGTCTTGCTGAACAGGCGTTTTAAAGCCAGTGTCGCGCTATTCGACTTGGGGGCATCCATGCCCCGCACATCAGGGATGAACGGGCCCCACATCGCGGTTACGAATTCCATCGCGGGAATATCGAAATGCTTCGCGGGATCATCGTTGAAATTCCGCGTCATGTTCCAGGTGGTGAATTCGTTCGGGAAGGTGAAGTCGGCGGTGACGATCAATGTCTCATAATCGCCGGGATCGGGTTTTTCAGTGAGTGGGTTGGTCTCGATCATGTTATATAAAGTGCCGGCCGTGCGGCCTAATTCATCTTCAAGGGTGCTGCCTTTGCGGTTCTCGAAGATCTCGCGGCCCGGGAACATAAACATATAGGCTTTGCCAGGCGGCAGGCTCGTCACCGGCGTGAAGCCCGTTGCCCGTCGCGACATGTCACGAGAAATATGCCAGATATCAATGTGATGTAGTGGTCCCATCCTAAGAGCTTACTCCAGGAATGGTTAAGAAAGATTTAACGATTATCTGGTAGATTCAATACGAGGAGAATATATGGATTTACGTACCATTACCGATGGCCGGTATTCTGTGACGCGGCGTGATTATATCGAATGGTTCCTGAACGCGGCGGGTTCAAGCGTGGAAGAATTCCGTGCATCCGCCCCCATTTCTGCAGTGGATTTCGGTCACTGGTTAGCTGCCAGTTATACGGATGATATGTTCCTGAATACCAGCAGAAACGGTGCAGAAGGACAGAAAGTATATATTACCGCTTCGATGATCACGGGTAATTTTATTGCTGCCGTTACCGGCGGATTGGGATTGACCGAGGAAGAGAGGGATGTGGTCCGCGCACCCCTGGACCAAGCGAGGAATAGCTTCCCTATCGGAAGGCAGGTGCTATCACTGATCAAACAGAAGACGCGCGACCCTGATTTGGGTGGAGGCCTTGGTAGCCAGAGCGGTCTGGAACGGAGATAACGCTACGCCAGATACTTCGGCAAGGTTGCTTCGTGTGCGGATTTCAATTCCGCAATCGAGATATATTTACCGGAAAGCGAGATACCTTCACCACCCGTATGGCCGATGACGGTCACTTCCACACCTTCTTCGGGCGCACGCATCAGGATGCGTTCTGCCATATCGGATTTCGCGGTGATGATATAGCGGCCCTGATCCTCGCCGAAGGCACGTGCCGCATCAAGTGCGATATCGAGTTCTGCGCCGATGCCACCCGCCATCGCCATCTCGGCAATCGCGACCAACTGGCCGCCATCCGACACGTCGTGGCATGCCGTCACTAAGCCTTTCTCGATCATAACGCGGACGAAATTACCGTTCTTCTGCTCGATGCCCAGGTTGACCGGCGGCGGGGCGCCTTCTTCGCGGCCTAAGATCTCACGCAGATAGAGCGAGCTACCCAGATGCCCCTGCATATCGCCGATACGGATGATGACCTCGCCCTCGCCTTTGAATGCAATGGATGTGTGCTTGCGTGAATCTTTCAGTAAGCCCACACCGCCAATCGCAGGCGTCGGCAGGATCGCGTTGCCGTTGGTTTCGTTATAGAGCGACACGTTACCCGATACGATCGGGAAATCGAGCGCTTCGCAGGCCTTGCTCATGCCTTCCAGGCAACCCACCAGCTGACCCATGATCTCCGGCTTTTCCGGATTACCGAAATTGAGGCAGTTGGTGATAGCAAGAGGCTTCGCACCGACGGCTGTGATATTGCGCCAGACTTCCGCGACCGCCTGCTTGCCGCCTTCGACCGGATCGGCATAGCAATAGCGCGGCGTGCAATCCGCCGTGAGGGCGAGGGCTTTACCCGTACCGTGGATACGCACGACCGCAGCATCGCCACCTGGAATCTGCAGTGTATCGTTCATCACGCGGTGATCGTATTGTTCCCAGATCCAGCGCTTGCTACAGAGGTCAGGAGTTGCGATCAGTTTTTTCAGCGCTTCTAAGATATCGCTGGCAGAGGTTTCCGTATTCGGAATGGAAACATTCTCGCGTTTCGGCGTCGGTTTCCACGGACGGTCATAGACCGGCGCCTCTTCCGAGAGCGGACCGATCGGGAGATCGGCTTCCGTTTTACCGTGCATCTTGATGATCATGCGGCCGGTCTTCGTCACTTCACCGATCACGGCGAAGGCAAGTTCCCATTTCTCGAAGATCCTGCGTGCGAGGGCTTCTTTCTCCGGCTTTAACACCATGAGCATACGTTCTTGTGACTCGGAGAGCATGATCTCGTAACCGGTCATGCCTTCTTCACGCGTCGGCACTTTATCAAGGTGCAGTTCGATGCCCGTGCCGCCTTTGCCCGCCATCTCGAAGGAGGAGGAGGTGAGGCCCGCAGCACCCATATCCTGGATCGCTAGGATCGCATCTTCTTTCATCAGTTCCATGCAGGCTTCGATGAGCAGCTTTTCCGTGAACGGATCGCCCACCTGCACGGTTGGACGTTTCTCCTCGGATGCATCGTCGAATTCCGCGGATGCCATCGTCGCACCATGGATCCCGTCGCGTCCGGTCTTGGAACCGACATACACCACCGGGCTTCCGACCTTCGAGGCAGCGGAATAGAAAATCTTGTCTTTAGTGGTGAGGCCCACCGTCATGGCATTCACTAAGATGTTGCCGTTGTAGCTCGGGTGGAACGTACATTCCCCACCCACTGTCGGCACGCCGACGCAGTTGCCGTAACCACCGATACCGGAGACGACACCGTTCACCAGATGTTTGGTTTTCGGATGGTTGATATCGCCGAAGCGGAGTGCATTTAAGTTCGCGATCGGGCGTGCGCCCATGGTGAACACGTCGCGGAGAATACCACCGACACCGGTCGCTGCACCCTGGTACGGTTCGATGAAGGACGGATGGTTATGCGACTCCATTTTGAAGATCGCCACCTGGTTATCGCCGATGTCGATGACGCCCGCGTTCTCGCCCGGCCCACACACCACACACTCACCTTTGGTCGGGAGTTTGCGGAGGTGTTTACGCGTGGATTTATACGAGCAGTGTTCGCTCCACATCACGGAGAAGATGCCGAGTTCGAGCAGGTTCGGTTCACGCCCTAAAATGGAAAGGACGCGTTCGTATTCATCGAGTGTCAGGCCGTGGTCTTCGACGATCTCAGGCGTGATCTTTTGGGCGTTCGATTTGCTCATACTTTCAGGCATCGGGTTATCTGTTGTTGCCACTTCGCCAGGTCTTCCGGCTTCAGCTTATCCGCTACGTTCTGTTTCCAGATATCGCAGGGAACGCCGGGGTTATACAGTATTGCGTTACGAACTGCACTATCATTTTGAAAGCGACCGAACATATCACGCAGGACGTCTTCCGGCGCATCGGTTTTATTGACGATCGGGAGGGCATACCAGCTGAAATGTTTGAACGGAAGATTTGCAAATTGGCGGATTTGTGCGGAATCCAGGATGGTGTTATCGACATACTGCTTGGCGTAATAGGCTGAAGTAGAACCCGAAAATGCGCCGAACATGCTGGTGGTGAGGCCGACGGCCATGAATTTCGGCAGGCGCTGCATCACGACCGAGAAGGCCGATAAGCCGGTGAAAGCCGAAACGGCACAGACCGGGGTACCGAGCAGGATCTGGAGCGATGCCATGTCGGTTGCCTTACAGGTGGTCTCGAGTTTGAAATAACCGGCAGCGATGCCAAGCGCGGAAAGCAGCAAGGCCATGCGTAGTTTAAAGGAAATGCGGAAGAAGCGGCGCACCACACGCCAGAAGATGTAGATGGAGGCCATACTGCCGAGCCCATACATCCCGAATATTTCCATCAGTCCCATTGTGCCCATACATATCCCCCTTCATAGAATGTATATTAGGATACTGGAATCAGGGCGTAAAAGCATCCTGACAGTGGGGATTTTTAGGGTTTAAGTAAGGTTTTTTTAAGGATTGTGGCGTTCAAGCGCGGGTGGCAATTTAGCTAAAATGCTTCACCAGGCTATCGAAGAGGGCTTTGCCGTCCGTACCACCGATCGCCGCATCGGCAAGACGTTCGGGGTGCGGCATCATGCCCAGGATCGTTTTCTTTTCGTTGAAGATTCCCGCGATATTGCCAAGCGAACCGTTCGGGTTGGTATTGTCGTTGACCGCCCCTTCGGTATCGGAATAACGGAACGCAACCTGACCATTCCCCTCAAGCGTTTTCAAGCCATCTGCATCGATGAAATAGTTGCCATCGTGGTGTGCCACCGGGATCGTGATGACCTGGCCTTTATCGTAGCCCTTGGTGAACGCGGTATCGGTGTTCTCCACTTTCAAGCTGAGGTCGCGGCAGATGAATTTGAGTCCGCGGTTACGAAGGAGCGTGCCCGGCAGGAGTTTTGCTTCGGTCAGCACCTGGAAGCCGTTGCAGACGCCGAGTACATAACCACCGTTATTCGCATGCGTAACCACTTCGCGCATGATGGGGGATTGTGCGGCGATCGCACCCGAGCGGAGATAATCCCCGTACGAGAAACCACCCGGTACCACGACGAGATCGAGTTTCGGAAGCGAGGTATCCGCATGCCACACCATCTGCGGTGCCGTTCCCATGGCGTTCTTCAGCGCATCCGCTACGTCGCGGTCGCAGTTCGAACCCGGGAATACGATGACGCCTGCTTTCATGCCAGTACCTTCTTGTCCTAGTCCACCAGCTCGTAACGGTAGTTCTCGACCACCGTGTTCGCGAGCAGTTTCTTACAGGCGTCTTCCAGCGTTTTCTTCGCTTCGTCGGCCTTCAGGTTCTTATCGAGTTCGATCTCGATGAATTTGCCCTGACGGACACCTTTGATGCCGTTGAAACCAAGGTTGCCGAGTGCACCCTCCACCGCTTTTCCTTGCGGGTCGAGTACACCGTTCTTCAGCGTGATGAATACGTTTGCCTTCATGACTAAACCTTACTTTTTCTTCTTCGGATTATCGTTATCCGGTTTGGCTTTTGCCGTTTTTTTGACTTTTTTGCCGAGCGGATTGTCTTTGGTTTTCTTCTTCGCGGTGATGCTGGCGATCGGGCCGGCATCCATCAGCACACCCAAACGGCGCGCGACTTCCTGGTACGCTTCCTCGACACCGCCCATATCGTGGCGGAAGCGGTCTTTATCGAGCTTCTCGCCGGTCTTGATATCCCACAGGCGGCAGGAATCCGGAGAGATCTCGTCGGCGACGATGAGGTAGGAATTGCCTTCTTCATCATACACGCGGCCGAATTCGATCTTGAAATCGACGAGTTTCAGACCCGCACCTAAGAACAAGCCGGATAAGAAGTCGTTGATGCGGTACGCCTGAATCTTGATCTCTTCGATCTCCGGCACTTCCGCCCACTGGAAGAAGAAGATGTGTTCTTCGGACACGAGCGGGTCATTGAGCTCGTCGCTTTTAAGGTAGAACTCGATCAGCGGACGCGGGAGCGGCAAGCCTTCTTCCACGCCGAAACGACGGGCGAGGGAACCGGCGGTCACGTTACGGACCACAATCTCGATCGGGATGATCTCGGCGGCTTTGATGAGTTGTTCGCGCATGTTGAGCGCTTTGATGAAGTGTGTATCGATGCCGATCTCTTCGAGTTTCGTCATGATATATTCGGAAATGCGGTTATTCAGCACGCCTTTACCGGAAATGACACCTTTTTTCTGGTTGTTGAACGCAGTGGCGTCGTCTTTGAAATATTGGATCAGGGTCCCCGCTTCCGGTCCTTCGAACAGGATCTTCGCTTTGCCTTCGTAAACTTTTCTGCGTGTCATGGATTGCTTGCTTTCCGTGAAGTTTTGCGCTAGCTAATAGCCGGCGGCTGCCTACGGCTTATTGCCGTACGCCACTAATACCCCGTGAAAGGCAATTAGACAAGAAAATTCAGCACCTAACCCGTGCCCATTTTAGAGAGAAAACCAGAGGCTATTATGACCACTTTCGACCGCCGCGAACAGGCATTTGAAAACAAATTCATGCATGACCAGGAAATCCAGTTCAAGATCATCTCCCGCCGCCGTAAATTACTCGGCCTGTGGGCTGCAAAACAGATGAATATGAAGGGTGAGGAGGCGGAACTCTATGCCCTTGGCATCGTATCGTATGGTATTGATGATAAGCGCGAAGGTGCGGTGGTGAACCACATCCGCGATGACTTGGAAAAAGGCGGCGTTCAGGTGACGGAAGAGAAAATCCGCGACATGATGGACGAGCTGCACCAGCAGGCATCCCGCGAAATCATGGAAGACGTAAGATAGTCTAAAAAACCACTGCTAAAAGGGTCTAGCTGGTCGGCTGTGCGCCTTTTTGGAAGTGTTCCTTGATCTCCGGCGCGCCGCTCCTGAAATACTGGGCCAGACGCTGGATGCGGTTCACTTCGTTCTTCGGCACCTTGCCTTTCGGCTTCAGGTGGCAATCGTTACCGAACGCGAACATCAGCGACTGCTCAAGGCCGTTACGCACTTGCTCCTGCTCGCGCACGAACTCCGCGAAACCTTCGCTTAAACTCAGGCCGTTTTCCTGCGAATCCGCTTGAAGCAGCCCCTCGAAGGCATCGATCATCACATTATGTTTCACATGGATCGCCATGTTGGATACGCCATGGATGGAGTTGGCTTTCTCCGCACGAAGCCCTTTGCCTGCGAAGGCACGGAGTAGTTGCTGCGTGCATTGGATCTTTGCGCGGTCATCCAGTCCTGCGATCTCGAGTTCGATATACGGATCGCCGTCTTCGCCGACACCGCGGTTGATCGTAAGGGTCGCGGTTTGATTCACACCACCCTCCGTATTCAACTGCATGGTGCCTTTGTATCCGGTTGCGGTCCGAGAGATACGTTTGGTACCAAATTTACCGTTATCTGACTTGAATTCTGCCATACGCGCTACGCTCCTTCATAAAAAGTCTAATGGTTATTTTAGACCTCTCCCCATCCATCCCTGCCTGTAGTCATGAGGCAGTTCCGGCTTATAGGATTAGAATGACAGAAAGAAATTAAATAACCGTTAACACGGGCGCGAGAAAATGCTCCCGCCCTTGTAAAATAGGGTTTGGTTAATTAGATGAAAAATAAGGATTTTTATGCTCGCTTTACAAGCGATAAAAATTTATTTCAGTGCCAGGCACGCTTTTTCGATACGTGAGAGGGCTTCCTTCAGATTTTTTTCGCTCGTCGCGTACGAGATGCGGAAAAAACCTTCCGAACCGAAGCCAACGCCTGGCACGACCGCGACAAGGGCCGATTCAAGCAGGTAGGTCGCGACATCGTTGTCGTTCGAAATCTTCTTGCCCTCCGGTGTGGTTTTGCCGAATAAGCCACGGCATTCCGGGAATACGTAGAACGCGCCTTCCGGTTTGTTGCATGTGATGCCGGGGATTTTATTGAGCGCATCCACCACGAGATCGCGGCGGCCTTGGAACGATTTCACCCAGTCTTTTAAGAACGCCTGATCGCCGTTCAGTGCTTCTACTGCGGCAGCCTGCGAGATGGAAGACGGGTTCGACGTGCTTTGTGATTGCAGCATCGCCATCGCTTTGATGAGGGGTGCCGGGCCTGCGGCATAACCGATGCGCCAACCCGTCATCGAGTAGGCTTTCGAGACGCCGTTTGCCGTTAAAGTACGGTCGAAGAGTTTCGGTTCGACTTCCGCCACGGTATGGAATTTGAAACCATCGTAAATGATGTGCTCGTAGATATCATCGGTCAGGATGTAGACATGCGGGAACTCAAGGAGCACATCGGTGATGGCTTTCAGTTCTTCTTTGGTATAGGCGGCACCTGTCGGGTTCGACGGCGAGTTCAGGATCAACCATTTGGTTTTCGGCGTAATCGCTTTACGGAGGTCGGCGGCCTGCATCTTGAAGCCTTTACTTGCCGGACATTGCACGACAACAGGAGTACCTTCCGCAAGCGCCACCATATCCGGATACGATACCCAGTACGGTGCCGGGATGATGACCTCATCGCCCGGGTTTAAGGTTGCCAGCAGTGCATTATAGAGCACTTGTTTGCCGCCGGTACCGACGCTGATCTGGTTCAGTTCGTAGGAGAGGTTATTCTCGCGTTTGAATTTTGCCTGGATCGCTTTCTTGAGCGCCGCGGTGCCATCGACCGCCGTGTATTTCGTATCGCCATTATGGATCGCTTTGATCGCCGCGTCTTTGGCATTCTGCGGCGTATCGAAATCCGGTTCACCTGCCCCTAGGCCGATCACGTCTTTGCCTGCTGCTTTCAGCTCTGCTGCTTTCGTGGTCACTGCAATCGTCGGTGACGGCTTGATATTATTCAAGCGCGAAGCGAGGAAGGTTGACGTATTCTTAACTGCTGCGGATGCGGAAGCTGCCATATAACTGCTTTACAAAAAGGTTGAGAAGGCGCCTTTTTACCGCGAGAGACCGGCGCTGTCTAGGCTTTTTTGGCGGCTTAACGCTTCGGTTCTGTCGTACTGCGAAGCTGTGCAACGGCCTGGGAGAGTTGGGTAAGACCGGGCGAGGTCGTAACGATCGCAGGGATCGGAAGATCAAAGTGGGTAAAGGCCTGCTCGATCAGGGTGCGGGCGGTCTGGCCTTTTGGATGGTTCGGGTCGATGTTACCGTACGCTTCCCCGAGGGCGTTTGCGAGCATATCCGCATCGACATTACGTGTGTTGCGATGGGTGAGGTTCTCAAGTCTGCGACCAAGGCGCATGTGTGCATTCTCTTTCTGGCCGGCCTCAGGGTCTTCTAAAAAACGCGCGCGTGCTTCGGGTGTAAGCGGGGCTAATACCGTTTCTGCATCGTTAGTCCTTCCAATGGATATAAAACTCGCGCGGACAGAGGCGCCTGTCAGGAATAACGGCTGTAACGCCGTATTCAATCGGCGGAATATAGCCTCATGTTCTGGCGGTAATTCGTCGCGGTTGATGATAGCCATAGTAAAGCCTCCCCTTTCGGGATCACTATAGCAGGAAACGACTTAAAGATTGATTAAGAATAAAAGGGATAAAGCTAAAATGCTTTAATTCGGTACGGTTAAACTCGAACCCTTTTGCAGGATGTGCTCTTCGAGCTGCTGTTCTTGGAAGAAGCATCGCCAGGTCAATTTTTCACCGGGCGGTAGTTGGGAGAGCTGGGGTTTCACGGTGGTTTTAGCGAATTTTTTACACAGATCCGAACACGCATTCACATCGGTCGCGGCGACTTGCATTTGCGCTACATCTTTTGCCTGCGACGTGGTGGTGGTGAGTTTGCATGGCGGCGTATTTTCCGGTGCGGCGACCTGCGCCTGTACCGGCGTATTCACCGACAACATCAACAGGAATGCGAAGAGCCACTTCTTCATGATCAGTTCTTGAACTCGATCAGCATCTGGCCGGCTTGAACGGAATCACCCGCTTTGAAATGCACCTTCTTCACTTCGGTGTCTTTCTGCGCGGATAAGACGTTTTCCATTTTCATCGCTTCTAAGATCACGACATCCTGACCTTCTTTGATCTTGTCGCCGTCTTTGACTTTGACCTCCACGACGAGGCCCGAGATCGGTGCCACGATACCTGGCGTTTCCGGCTCTTCTTTGGGTTTCGGCATGAAGCGGCCAAGTTCCGCGGAGCGCGGAGAGCGCACGGTAACACCAACGGTGGAACCTGCATGCGTCAGCTGGAAGCCACCCGGCACGAGTTCGATACGTGCGGAGACGGGTTTACCATCGAGCACGCCTTGGAACAGGCGGTTACCGAGGATCCAGTTGCTCGCGATCGTGAAGTGGTAGTTCTCATGGCGGATCTCGTAACCGTCTTTGCGGTCACGGATGTAGATGGAATAGCTGTGGTCATCGATGGTGACGACCCAGCGTGTACCGATCTGGCGTTGGCGACCCGGGACTTGCCCTGTGGTGCCGGCCGCGCGGTGCGCATCGCGGAGATAAATGAATACCGCGACGCCGATGAAGACTTTGGTGGTCTCTTCGGTAACGAGTGCGCCGGTGAATCCGCCCGGATATTCTTCCGCGATGAAGTTGGTGGAAAGATTCCCTGCCGCAAAACGCGGATTCGCCATCACGGCCTCCAGGAAGGAGATATTGTGCGAGATACCGCCGATCACGAATTCGCCGAGTGATTGCTGCATCGTCTTGATCGCTTCGGTGCGGTCTGCGCCGTAGGTGATCAGTTTCGCGATCATCGGATCGTAGAACATGCTGACTTCGCCGCCCGCGTACACGCCGGAATCGACGCGCACGTTGGTGGATTTCTTCGGCTCTTTATATTCGGAGATACGGCCCGAGGAAGGCAGGAAGCCGCGTTTCGGATCTTCCGCGTAGATACGCGATTCCATCGCCCAGCCTTTGATCTCGACGTCTTCTTGTTTGAACGGGAGTTTTTCGCCGCTCGCAATACGGATCATGAGTTCGACGAGGTCGGTGCCGGTGATGTATTCCGTGACCGGGTGTTCGACCTGCAGACGCGTGTTCATCTCAAGGAAGTAGAAGTTCTTCTTCGGATCCATGATGAATTCCATGGTGCCCGCGGATTTATAATGCACTTTTTTGGCAAGCGCGATCGACTGCTCGTACATTTTCTTGCGCGTTTTATCGTCCAGGAACGGCGACGGCGCTTCTTCGATCACCTTCTGGTGGTGACGCTGGATGGAACATTCACGTTCGCCCAAACATACGACATTTCCATGGCCATCGGCGATGATCTGGATCTCGATATGGCGTGGGTTCTCGATGAATTTTTCGATGAAGATGCGGTCATCGGAGAAGCTGTTGCGCGCTTCGTTCATCGCGGATTTGATGGCCTGTTTCAGCTCTTCTTTCTCGCGCACGATGCGCATGCCTTTACCGCCGCCGCCCGCTGCCGCCTTGATCATGATCGGGAAGCCGATCTTCTGTGCTATTTTAAGCGCTTCCTTCTCATCCTGGATAACACCCATGTAACCCGGGATGGTGTTCACTTTCGCTTTCTCCGCGAGTTTTTTCGCTTCGATCTTGTCGCCCATCTTGTCGATGGCGAGTACGTCCGGCCCGATGAAAGTGACACCTTCTTTTTTGAGTGCGCGTGCAAACTTACCGTTCTCCGATAAGAAGCCATAACCCGGGTGGACAGCATCGGCGCCACTGCGGCGTACCGCGTCCATGATGTTGTCGATCTTGAGATAGCTTTTATCGGCAGGCGACGGCCCGATGAACACAGCTTCGTCCGCTTGTGCGACGTGCATGGCGTTCGTATCGGCTTCGGAATAGACCGCCACGGTCTTGATGCCCATTTTCTTCGCCGTGCGGATGACACGAAGGGCGATCTCGCCGCGGTTAGCTATTAATATTTTCTTGATCATAGTAAATGTTCTTTAAATCTATAACGGTAAGTTATCGTGTTTCTTCCACGGGCGATCCTCTTCTTTATTCGCGAGGATGCGCAGCGCGCGGCACAGGCGCCAGCGCGTGTTCTGCGGACGGATCACGTCGTCGATGAATCCGCGTGAAGCGGCCACGAACGGTGTGGTGAATTTCTCACTGTATTCTGCCGCGCGTTTCTCGATCTCGTCTTTGGTAAGTCCGCGGTGGAGAATCTCTACCGCACCTTTGGCCCCCATCACTGCGATCTCGGCATTCGCCCACGCATAGTTAAGGTCGCCGCGCAGGTGTTTCGAGTTCATCACGATGTAGGCGCCGCCATACGCCTTACGTGTGATGACGGTGATTTTCGGCACCGTGGCTTCCGCATATGCATATAAGAGTTTCGCGCCGTGTTTAATGATGCCACCATGTTCTTGGCTTACGCCCGGCAGGAAGCCTGGCACGTCCACGAAGGTGATGAGCGGGATCCCGAACGCATCGCAGAAACGAATGAAGCGCGCGGCTTTACGCGAAGCATCGATATCCAAGCAACCGGCGAGGTTCATCGGCTGGTTCGCAACGATACCGACGGTCGAGCCTTCCATGCGGCCGAAACCGACAATGATGTTCTTCGCGAAGTTCGGCTGGATCTCGAAGAAGTCGCCTTCGTCGATGACGCGCTCGATCAGTTCCTTCATGTCGTACGGCTTATTCGGGTTTTCCGGGATGAGCGTATTGAGCGAAAGTTCCAGACGGTCTGACGGATCCTGCGTATCACGCACCGGGATCTGCGAACGATTGGAAGAAGGAAGGAAGTTGATGAGGCGACGAGCCTGGATCAATGCATCGATATCGCTATCGAAGGCAAGATCGGCAACACCCGTTTTCTGCGTGTGGATTTTTGCACCCCCTAAGTCTTCCTGTGTCACGTCTTCATGCGTCACGGTTTTTACGACCTCAGGGCCGGTCACGAACATATAAGACGTGTTCTTCACCATGAAGGTAAAGTCGGTGAGTGCCGGAGAATACACCGCACCACCCGCGCATGGGCCCATGATGAGGGAGAGTTGCGGGACGACGCCGGAGGCAATCACGTTACGCTGGAAGATCTCGCCGTAGCCGCCTAAGGAATCCACGCCTTCCTGGATGCGTGCGCCGCCCGAATCGTTGATACCGATGACCGGCGCGCCGGTTTTCAGTGCCATATCGGTGATCTGGCAGATCTTGCGCGCGTTGGTTTCAGAGAGTGAGCCACCGAGCACGGTGAAATCCTGACTATATACAAAGACGAGGCGTCCGTTGATGGTGCCATGTCCGGTGACGACGCCGTCGCCCGGTATCTTTTTCTTTTCCATGCCGAAATCATGGCTACGGTGTTCGACGAACATGCCGTATTCCTCGAACGAATCCGGATCGAGCAATACTTCGATACGTTCACGTGCCGTCAGTTTGCCTTTGGCATGCTGGGCATCGATCTTGTCTTGCCCGCCACCTAAGCGTGCCAAACGGCGTTTTTCTTCCAATTGCTGGACGATGGTTGGTTTCATTATTTGTTTCCCAAAACCCTTAAAAGAGGGGGGGAGATTAGCAGACTAGTTCAAGCCAGGCAACTATTGAGGAAATAATTATGTATATCAATAAGTTAATATGGTACGAAAAAGGCTGGTCCGAGGGTTGTTTTTGGGGTTAACCGAATCTTAACCGCCAGGCCGTATACTAAGGGTATAAAATTGTGAGAGGGAATATGCCTGATTTCAAAACACTACCGATAGTGGATGCAAGTCTTGGACTAAACATAGTATTTACCACCCAGCCCACCGGCCAGAGGTCCATCCTTTTTTCCGCGGGTCTCACGGATGCCCCTGCCGTATTCGATGGTAGTCCGGTTGATCCTGCACGCCAGGAAAAGATCACTAAAGCAGCAGAAAAGATAACCAAGTATCTGGGAGGTATCGGCTGTACCGCCGAACCGCTTGGTGGTCCTGTCAATTCAGAAGGCGTGTGTCTTACTATCAGCCACGCACGCAAAAGTGCCGCGGATATCGAAGGGTTCGTCGAAGTCGCGGTCGGCAAACTTGAAGGACATAAAGGCGACCTCGCGGCACTCTTTTCACGTATCGATGCAAAACATGCCGATGCTGCAAGAAGGGCCGATATGGATGCGCCGACAGAAATGGTGCAGCTTTCCCCCGCAGAACTGGAGCGCCTGAAGATGATGGCCGTTGGTGCGAAGTTACTGACCGATAAAGGTACGAACGGTATGGTGGTCAAGGCGATGGGCGAGGATATGAGGGTCGCTATCGGCCGTGCAGCGACCATGCTGGTCGAACAGGGTATGGATCGGGAGGATGTGGTGAAAATGGATCATAACCTGCTCACTAAAATCGGTAAAGGTCTGGAAGCGGAGCGCACCAAAGGTCTCGCAGAAGGCAAACAAAGCAGTATCCGATTATAAGTCTCAAGAGAGGTGCTATGAGCAAACTTACGATCACACAAGTACCCCATCTGGATAATGAAGCCGGTGCATGGGTATTCGGCAAGGACATCGTGGCGGTTTCTATGAAAACCCCCGATCCAGAGACAGGTTACGTCTTTTTCACCGATATCAATCGTAATCCTATCGAAAAAGCGAGTGCGCATGTCGAGCGGATGCATGCGGTCGCCATTACATTCAAACGGATATTCACAGGCACAGATGAAACAAAGATCATCGGCGTTTCAGGGGAAGTGCGCCCACTACGATCCGAACCGGGCAAGCCGCGTGGCTTTGTGGTGAAATCGCCAGGCGATCCGGATTCCACCGCTACGGTACACGATAAGATAAGTGTGACGTTCAGTGTTATGGGACGTACACCTGCAATAGCAGAGAGACTATCAGAACAGTTCGATGCGATCGATGCAAGGCATGGCGTGGTAAAACCTGCTGCCGGCTGGCTTGCGACCCATGGTGACATCCATCTGAACGATGCCGCTCCTGCAGGAAATACATTGCAAACGCAATTGGGTGGCACGAGTGGGGTAACGGGTGTGCATGATGCACGCGAGCTTGCCGCACAACTGGCGAGGAAGGGCCTTACTCCGCTCGGAGAGAAAGAAAGTGGCCTTGGTGAACTCGCCAAGGATGCGAAGAAACCGGACCTGCCGAAAAAATTGCCGCCTAAATAACGAGCCAAGAGTGTGGTATGCGTGTCAACGGTGAAAAATTAAAGGGCTGGATCGATTACCTTCAGGTAGCAAGTGTTCTGCGCTTTGACACCATGGGTGTGGTGATGCGTGGTATCCCGCTTACCTACGATAACCAGCAAGCAGCCTTAGTATCGAGCGATAATGTGGGGCCGGATGTGCTCGCCGGTATCAAGCGCAACGTCGACCGTCTGGGTTTTGAAGGTGGTATCACCGAATCGGCGGGTGAATACGGCAACGTGAATTTCGAGACTGTCATCACCGCTCTTGATACCGATGCACTTGCACCACGCGAGGTGGCTGCCAAAGAGCGCGCAGATACGCAAAAGAAATTAGGACATGCTGCGGAGGTACTAGAGGAACTCGTGGATAAATTTCGCAAGGAACTACCGTATGACCAGTTGCCGAGTACGGTGAAGCAGGCGCTTCGTGATCATACCAAAACGAGTACCCATGCACCCATCAAAGGCATACGTGAACGTATCGAAGGCAGTGAGCCGGAACGCGCGAAGCCACACTATCTGACACTCACGATGTTCGATGCTTTTCGTTTATTCGCCTGGGCCAATGTGCAAGGCTCTCGCGATGCCGATCTCTACCAGCGTTTCGAACTGGCCGATCTGGAGCAATTGACCGAGAGGGTGAAACGTGTGAACACACTGATCGCACCGGACCGCAAGGATCCGATACGCACGGCAGATGTCGAAGTGACGGCGCTACCCGGTGGTGGCTACAACAGCGTACGCCGGATTGCGGAACAGACGAAAGACCGCATCGATATGGTGGCAGAGCTGATCGAGATCGCCAGCCAGGGTGCGCGTAAACTCCGTCCTAGTTTTGTAAAACTGGATGAAGAGCTTAAGACAGCAAATCTCGTTCTTGGCACGGCACTCTATCACAACAGCGGTTTCTCCGACCGGGTCGAAGATGCACTTCTGGATACCATGTACGGGATGTTGGTGGAACGCAAACAGGAACGTCCGAATTCGCTCATCGATCAGATACGACAAGCCATTGCTGGCAACACCGCGACATTTAACAAGAAGACCCAACCTATGTTCAAGGACGAGATACGTCTGGACGAAACACAAAAGCCTGCGCGCGTGGTGCTGCTCGTGGACGATACCACGAGCTTCGATGAAGTGGCGAAAGCGCTCAAGGTGGCACGCGGTGCAGTCGGTCGTGTTCCGAAAGGGCCGGTGCATGAAGTGGTCGTGAATGTGGAGATACTCACTGCGGCACTGGGGATCCGAGTGGGTGCTATTACACCGCTTGGTGCAGGAGAGGAGAACCTGGGTCAGCTCTCGAGGGATACCAAAGCGCGACTGTCCAAGAACCTACCACCGCAATAGATGAGATACGTAGAGAAATATGGGCATCGATACGAAAATAGCAGGCGTAACCGTAAAGACCCACATCGACGGTGGTCGTATTTTATTGGTGTTCGATGCCGATCGTCCCGAAGGTGCGAAGGTCACGCCGTTCCATGTGGCGCGGACAAAAATAGTCCATGGGGAAATGTATTTTAGCCAATTCGAGCTAGCAGGCGTGGAGCGTATCAAAAACGATGCACCGCCGGGCTCGCCGAACAGTGCCGCCATCATTTTACGGGTTCCCGGTGGCGAGGATTCCCTCGTTATGCGAGAGATCGGCGATTTCGTACGCTACCTGCAGAATAATGCGACTGGCCTTATGCTGCGCATGGCAGTCGCGTGCCGCCGGATCGCGCGTGCGGAAGCGCTTGATGAAGCGTCTCGTCATGCGCGTCTGCAATTAGGCCTGGGGCTAAAAGCACATCCCGGCGAACACTTACCGGACGATGCCATCGCTGCTATCGTACAAGAAAAGGTCTATGCATTGCTGCACGGCAAGCCGCTCAATCCTGCGTTCGACATGACGGAAATCGTGCCTCCGGTGCCGGAGGGCAGGATGAAAGCGGCAGGAGAACATCTCTATGGTATGCTGAATCGTATCACCACGCGTCCGCCGGTCGAAGGCACGAATATAGACGGACTCTTGACGCTTGGCCTCGTAGAGGTAATCACCGGTAGTACGGATATCGTGCCGAGCGAAGCGCCACTTGCAACGCGTGAACTCGCCGAGGAAATGGTACCCTCACTCACCGGCATGTTGCTTGAGCTTGGCAGACGCGGAGAGGCGCCACCCCGGTTCGATCCGCGGGGTAGGATCATCCCGAATACAGGCCGTACAGGCAGGTAGTTTTTTTAGTGATGTTGTGGCTCGAAACCCATCATCTCGAAAGTCTCTTCCATATGGGGTGGAAGGGGGGCCTTCACATCGATCTTCTTCCCGTAGAAATTCGGAATCACGATGCGGCGTGCATGCAGATGCATCTTCTCGGAGATACCTTCGATGAAGGCATCTGTGCCACCGTATTTCCCATCACCCACGATCGGATGGCCGATCGCACTCATATGCACACGCAGTTGGTGCATGCGTCCGGTGACCGGTTGCAGCTCCATCCATGATAGTCTGCGCGCAGCTTTCTCGATGATACGGTACAGCGTGATCGCAGGTTTACCTTCGGATTCATCCACGACAGATTTTTCATTCTTACCATCGGACTTTTTTGCGAGCACCGGCATCGATATTTTGCCGGATGGGATCTCCGGTTCGCCCACGACGATGGCCCAGTAGGTTTTCTCAAGCGTCTTTTCTTTGAAGCGTTTGCCGAGTTCGGTCGCTGCCTTCGCGCTCTTCGCTACAATCATGACACCGCTCGTGTCTTTATCGATACGGTGCACGAGTTTCGGTTTCGATCCACCTTGCGCGAGGAAATACAGTAGCGAATCGACCGAGAGTTTGATCTTGCTTCCGCCTTGCGCCGCAAGCCCTGCCGGTTTATTGAACGCGATCATGTGCTGGTCTTCGTACAGGATATTGTCGATCAGCAGACGTTGTGCATCCTCGAACGTCGCTTCGTATTTCGGCTTGGGTACATAGACTTCTTCCTGCGGGCGCTCGTTTACGTGTGGGACGCGGATCTCTTGACCGGCGCTGATGCGTGTCGAGGTCTCGGCTTTCTTGCCGCCGACTTTAATAGCACCTTTGCGGAGCAATTTCTGCACGAGTCCGTGCGGTATATCCGGATAATGGCGCTTGAACCAGCGGTCAAGGCGGATGCCATCATCCTCTTCGTGAACGGTTACGATCTGATGGCTCATGTGAAACTCCGGATGATGAATACGCCGCCCGCCAGTGCCGCAACACTGATGACGACCGATGCAATGATATAAAAGGATGCGAGTAACAGTTCGCCCTTCTCGAGCAGCACCATCGTCTCGAGCGAGAAGGCAGAGAAGGTGGTGAAGCCGCCGAGTATACCGGTGGTGAGGAATAAGCGAAGCATATTTTGCTCCGGATAATGGCGACCCAGATATTCCGCGATCACGCCCATCGCAAAACCACCGAGGATGTTGACGATGAGTGTGCCATAGGGAAAGCCATTGCTCACCATCGCCATGATACGGCCGGAGAGCAAATAGCGGAGCACAGAACCGATGGCGCCACCGGCGGCGATTGCAGCAAGGAATTGCATTATTTCTCTCCTTTGTTCTTGTCGCGGATCTGGGCAAAACGCTCTAGACGCGCTTTCACTTCACGTTCATAACCGCGCGAAGTGGGTTGATAATAATCACGGCGGCCCATCTCTTCTGGGAAATAATCCTGACCGGAGAATCCCTCCTCCGTATCGTGATCGTAGTGATATCCTTTGCCGTAGCCTTCGTTCTGCATCAGTTCGGTCGGTGCATTCAAAATATGCTTCGGCGGCATGAGAGAACCTTTCGCGCGGGCATCCTTCATCGCAGCGCCGAAAGCGACATACGCTGCATTTGATTTCGGTGCGGTTGCGAGATACACCACCAGCTCCGCAATAGCAAGTTCCCCTTCCGGTGAGCCTAAGAAATCATACGCCTCTTTTGCTGCATTCGCTTTTACGAGGGCATGCGGGTCGGCCATGCCGACATCCTCGACGGCAAAGCGTACCAAACGGCGCAGAATATAGAGTGGTTCCTCGCCACCCGCGAGCATCCGCGACAGCCAGTAGAGTGCGGCATCCGGATCGGAACCGCGGAGCGATTTATGGAGGGCGCTGATGAGGTTGTAATGTTCTTCGCGCGATTTATCGTAACGTAGCGCACGTTTGCGCAAGCGCTTGGCGAGTTCCTCGGGACTGAGCGGTGTGCTTACTTTCAGTGTCAGTAATTCTTCGACGAGATTGAGGAGGTATCGGCCGTCACCATCTGCGAGCGCGAGTAGGTTCTTTTTTGCCTGTGGAGTGAGCGGCAAGCTGCGTCCCATCGTTTTCTCCGCTTGCGCTACGATCTTCTCGAGTGCTTCTTCGGTGAGCGGTTTCATCATCACCACTTTTGCGCGCGATAAAAGCGCTGAATTGAGTTCGAAGGATGGGTTTTCTGTGGTAGCGCCGATCAACGTGATGGTGCCATTTTCCATATATGGCAGGAACAGATCCTGCTGTGTACGGTTGAAGCGGTGGATCTCATCCACCAGCATCAAGGTGTTCTTGCCCTGTGCACGGTACATCTCCGCTTCGGCGAAGGCTTGCTTCACTTCGGTTGTGGAATGCAGTGCCGCAGAGAGTGCGACGAAGCGGTAACCCGATTCGCGTGCAAGCACATGCGCAAGGGTGGTTTTCCCGCAACCGGGAGGACCCCAGAGGATAAGCGATGGTAATGCCCCCTCGTTCAGCGCCTGACGGATGGTGCCTTCTTCCGCAAGCACGTCTTCATGTCCGAAAATAGCACCCAAGGATTGCGGACGCAGTACATCCGCGAGCGGGCGGCGCACATTCTTCGCCGTTCCCTTTTCTTTCTCGTTCGTAGTCAGATCGAACAACATCGCGTTCATCTACGGTCCTTTGGGCGCATCGATATTCAGGTTGAGCACTTGTTTGCCACGTACGATCTGGATGGTCCAGTGGCCGGTAGGTTTGAGTAGCTGCTCAGCCAGCTCGCGTACGGTTTTCACTTTCGTGTTGTTCACGGTTGCAATGATGTCGCCACGTTTGATACCGAGCCTATCCGGCGGTGAACCTTTCGCCGCATCGGCGATTACCACACCTTCGTAGAGATTGAGCTGCATTTCATCCGCGACTTTCGGGGAAAGATTCATCACCGTGAGCCCTGCGAGGGGATGGTTGCCGGATAGTGTAGAGGTTTCACGCGGTGGCGTTTCCGGTGCCCCGAGCAAGGTCAGGTCGAGTGTTTTCTCTTCCCCGCTACGAAGGATCGTAAGCGTGGTTTTTGCACCCACACCGTAGGTCAGGATGCGGTAGCGGAGTGTTTGTTCATCTGGCACGGGCTTGTCGCCGATAGCGAGGATGACATCGCCTTTTTTAAGGCCTGCCTCGTCGGCACTGCCACCCGGATGGGTCGCACTCACCAGTACGCCGCCCGGTTTTTTTAGCCCCATCGAGTCGGCGAGCTCTTGCGTGATGTTCTGCCCGCTCGCGCCGAGCCACGGACGCTCGACCGTTTTACCGGCCTCGGCACTCTCCAGCACAATCTTCACCATGTTCACCGGGGTTGCAAACCCGATACCGTTCGAGCCACCCCCTTTCGAATAGATCGCGGTGTTAACGCCGATCAGTTTGCCCTGCATGTCGATCAGCGCGCCACCGGAGTTACCCGGGTTGATCGCGGCGTCGGTCTGGATGAAGAAACCGAGGTCATTGATGCCTGCCGTGGTGCGTGCCTGTGCGGAGATGATGCCACTCGTCACCGTTTGGCCGACACCGAATGGATTGCCGATCGCGAGCACCATATCGCCGACTTCGAGCGTATCCGAATCACCGAATTTCACGTACGGGAGTTTTTCGTCCTTCACATCGATCTTCAGTACGGCGAGGTCGCTCTTTTTATCGATGAGTAATACTTTGGCGGCGAACTCACGGCGGTCGGTCAAGACGACTTTGATCTCCTCGCTGCCATCCACGACGTGGTTGTTCGTGATGATGAGACCTTGCGGACGCACGATGATGCCGCTGCCGAGCGATTGCACCATCTTCTCTTTCATGATGCCTGCCGCACCACCCTCAAAGAGTTGGCGGAACAAGGGGTCGCTTAAGAACGGTGACGCCTTCACTTTCACCTTTTTGGAAGTGTAGATGTTTACCACCGCGGGCGCGGTTTCTTTGACGAGTGGGGAAAAAGAGAGGATCGCTTCCCCATGTGAGCTAGGCAATACGCGGTTTTGTGCCAGGGCTGAAGCCGGCAGAACCAATAGCATTCCGCAGATTAGAACTTGAAAAAAGCTTAGATTTCGGCTAAAAAAACGCATCTTTACCATCGTTTGTTAGGTGATTTCGTAAAACAGGGGACGGTGCTGACATTGCAAGCGTAATGCCGGCACTATAATCGCTATGGCCATTATATTCAATGCTATCGGTGTGCTTGGGGTGTTTGCCATCCTTGCGGCCTATTTTGGTCTGCAGGCGCGTAAACTCTCGTCCAATGATATGGTGTACTGGCTGCTGAACTTATCCGGTGCCTTACTCGTGCTGGTCTCGCTGTATTGGGACTGGAACCTGCCACAATTCGTGCTCGAGGTATCATGGTCGACCGTCAGCATCTTCGGTATTTATAAAATACTGAAAAAGCAGGAAGAAAATAAAAGCCCGCCGACCGGAGGGAGCCTGTAATGGATGGTGCGCTCTATAACCTTCTGGGCTTGCTTGGTGTCGGTATCACGCTGCTTGCGTACTATCTAATGCAAAGCGGCAAGGTGGACGGTCACAGCGTGCAATACCCGGTGTTGAACCTCTCCGGTGCGCTCCTGATCCTGATCTCGCTCTTACTCGATTGGAATTTGGCCTCGTTCCTGATCAACAGCTCCTGGGTACTGATCAGCCTGTATGGCATCTATCTCGCGCGTAAGGAGGCCAAGGAAGGCCCCATGGATGACGAACCGCGCATCGAGGGTGGGCAATGATTCGTCTCGATATCAACAAACCGATTGCAGAAACCAAGGTCGTGGTCGCCATGTCCGGTGGTGTGGATAGTTCCACGGTCGCAGCACTGGTGAAAGAAGCGGGCTATGAAACGATCGGTATCACCTTGCAGCTTTACGACCACGGTGCGGCGCTTCAGAAAAAGGGGGCGTGCTGCGCCGGCCAAGATATCCACGATGCCCAGCGTGTGGCCGAGAAAATCGGTATCCCGCATTACGTGCTGAATTATGAAAGCCTGTTCAAGGAATCGGTGATGGAAGATTTCGCCGACAGTTACCTGCGGGGTGAAACACCGATCCCGTGCGTGCGCTGCAACCAGTCGGTGAAATTCCGTGATCTCTACAAAGTCGCGAAGGATTTGAATGCTGATGCGCTTGTCACCGGCCACTACGTGCAACGTATCCGCACACCGGAAGGCGTGCAGCTGCTCCGTGGCTCCGATCCGGATAAAGACCAGAGTTATTTCCTGTTTGCCACGACGAAAGAGCAACTCGATTTCCTGCACTTCCCGCTCGGTGGCATGACGAAAGAAGAAACACGCAAGCAAGCCGAGCGTTTCGGACTTCCGGTCGCGGATAAACCCGATAGCCAGGATATCTGTTTCGTGCCGAACGGTAATTACGCGAAAGTGATCGAGAAACTCCGTCCGCAAGCCTTCGACCCGGGCGAGATCGTGCATATCGATGGCACGGTGCTTGGGCGTCACGAAGGCATCGTTCACTATACGATCGGGCAACGCCGCGGTATCGGTATCGCGTGGTATGAGCCGCTCTATGTCGTGAAGGTGGATGCGGCAGCGAAGCGCGTGATCGTCGGGCCGGAGTCGGCACTCGATACGCAAGCCTTCACTATCCGTGAACTGAATTGGCTCTCCGACAAAACGATTCCGGAGAATGGACTCCCTGTGGAAGTGAAACTGCGCAGTGCGCAGGAGCCGGTTCCGGCAACCTTATTCCCGAAAACAGCCGATGGAAAATACGGCGTGACCGTGCGTCCGGCACAGCGCGCCGTGACACCCGGGCAGGCGTGCGTGATGTATCAAGGCGCGCGTGTGCTCGGCGGTGGGTGGATCACCACCGACCATAAAAACAACCATGGGAGCACGGGTGCAGGAGCAGTTTAAGAAATACCTTACCTTCCTGCCTTACGTCGTTCTCCTAGCGGCGCTCGTTATCCAATATGTCCTGATCGTAGATGCAACCGACGGCCATTTCGTTTATGGGATGGACGACCCTTATATTCATCTCGCGCTCGCCGAGAACATCGCGCGCGGGCATTACGGGGTGAACTTGGAGGAATATTCTGCACCGGCCTCGAGCATCCTGTGGCCGTTTCTACTCGTGCCGTTTGCAGCAAGTGCGGTCTTTTTGTATGTGCCGCTATTCCTGAATGCCCTGTTTGCGGGCCTGGCATTACTGGCGGTACAAAAATCCATTCGCTTGATTCTGGGTGAAACATACTATACGCGCTCACCAGGGTTGGTGGCGCTTTCGCTCTGTTGCCTCATTTTTGGCTTCAACCTGATCGGTCTTACGTATTTGGGCATGGAGCACATGATGCAGGTGTGGGTGTCCCTGCAACTGCTCTACGGATTGCTCATCATCACCGAGAAGGAACGTTGCCCGAAATGGTTGCCGTGGATCATCCTGCTTGGGCCGCTCGTGCGCTATGAGAATCTGGCGCTCTCCGGTGTCGCCATTCTGTTCTTATGGTATCGCGGCTTCTGGAAGCAGGCGATACTTCCGGCGATTATCATCCTCTTGTCCACCGGTGGATTCAGTGGGTTCCTGATGCATATCGGACTCTCCCCGCTGCCGAGTTCGACCTTGGTGAAGTTGCAATATCAGACCCAGGCACCGTCGATGTGGTTGCAGAAACTGACCCACCCGAACCATATCATCATCTTGCTGCTCGCCATAACCCTGCTCGTCACCGCATGGAAGCGCCGTACCGTGAAACATGAGATCGCATGGCTGATCGCCTTGGCAGGATTTACGCATGTTGCTTTCGCGGCGGTGGCAGCTGGCGATCGCTACGAGGCCTATATCACGGCGGTGCTGATGATGACGGTGCTCTATTACCATAAAGCACAGGTGAAGGAAGTGTTCGATGCGCATCCGGAAATGGCAGCGCTCCGTATCACGGTTGCGCTCGGTGGCGTGCTGGTGATGTACGTGATCGCGAGCACGTATAATGTGCCGCTCCGTTCTGAGAGTATCTACCGCCAGCAATTCCAGATGCAACGTTTCATCAAGGAATTTGCTCCTTCGCCCGTGGCGGTGAATGACATCGGGTTGGTGTCGCTACAAAACGATCATTATGTGCTCGATCTGGTGGGCCTTGCGAATGAAGAGGGAAGGCACCACCTGTTCACTAGTCCTGAAGAGCGTCGTAAGTGGATCAACGAGGCTTCACAGGCCCACGGCGTGAAATATGCAGCGATCTATGCCGACTGGTTCGAGGGTGTGCTGCCAGAAACATGGAAGCCGGTGGCGCAGATGAAGTCCATGCACGCACGCGATGTCGGTGACGATACGGTGACGTTCTATGCTATCGCGCCGCAATATACGGACGCGCTTAAAAAATCCCTCAAAGCCTTTGGGAAGACATTGCCGGATTCGGTCAAGCTGATATGGCTGCAGTAGACCGCGTTACGCGGCCTGGGATTTATCCGCAGGGATATTCGCCGGTTGGATCTGTTCGAAATATTTCACGAGAGCCGCTGCACCCTCGATCGGGGCAGAAACAAAATAGCAGCGATGGATCGTACCTTCCGCCACTTTACGGAGCAGACCGGCTTTTTCCAGAACCTTGATGTGTTTCGATACGGCAGCGAGCGACATCTCGAACGGGGAGGCGAGCTCGGTGATCGTCGCGGAGCCATCCCGTGCCAGGCGTGTGAGGATCTTACGGCGTGTGCTGTTCGCAAGGGCACCGTAAACGTTATCGAGTTCTTGTGAACTGTATTTTTGTGTCATGGTGGCGCAGTCTATTCTTCCTTATCGGATTGTCAACCGCCAGAAATACAATTCGTCAGAAGGCATGGAAACCCAAGGGTTTTCTACCGTTTTTTCTTCACGTCTTTGGTTTTTTCTTCTGTTTTCTGATGTTTGCGCGGATCGTACGGCTCTTGTTGCGGTACGAACGTCTTCGGCAACAATTTGGACGTGAAGAATTTGTCTTTGTAGTAGAAAATTTTCTTGGTTTTGATCGGCGGGCAGGATTCGATCAGGATGATCTGCTCGTCGCGCGGCAACCCGATCACTTCTTGCGGCAGCAGTAGGGCACGTTGCGCTTCCGACACGTTCTTCGAGCGTGAAGCTGGGTTTAGGTCAAGGAACACCGGTGCGTTACGCGAGTATTGTTTCACGGTTTTGTTGCCGATCAGTTGCGAGATCAGGTTCGCGGTTTCCATGTTGTTCGCGGAGAACGTGATACGGTACGTCGAGTTCGACAGGAACGAGTTCATGCCGGATTCCTCGTAGATACCTTTCAGCTGTTCGGTATCTTGGATGATGAGGAAGAGACGCACTTTATAACCGCGGAAGTAGGCGATACCGGTCTGGAAGATTTCCATTTTCCCTAAGCTCGGGAATTCGTCCATCACGAACATGATACCGATCTTCTCTTCCGGAAGCGGCATGTGTTTAGTGAGGATGGATGCCGCCTGCTGGTAGAAGATCTGCATCAAAGGTTTCAAGCGGGCGATGTTATCCGGTGTCAGGCCCACATAGATGGTGGTCGCCTCACGCTTCACCATGTTGAAGTCGAAATCGCTCTTCGCCGTGGTGGCGTCGATCAGCGGGTTCGCCCAGAGTTCGAGCGAGGAGTTGAGCGTGGAGATCACGCCGGAGCGTTCTTTGTCGGCTTTCTGCAGGAAGGCCGCGATGTTCATGTAGGCGACCGGGTGGATCTCTTTGCCGATGGTATCTAAGACCACGGCCAAGTTATAGACCACGTCGTCGCTACGCAGTGTACGGACGACCTCGCCGAAAGATTTCGTTTTTTCCGGTACCGCAAGGAGATAGAGCACCACGCCAAGGAAGAGGGAGCGTGCCTCGTTCTGCCAGAATTCTTGTTCCGGGAGAAGTAAGCTTGCGATCTTCTGTACGTCGTCGACCATCTGGCCCATTTTCGGGCTTACCCAGTCAAGCGGGTTGTAGCAGTGGCTGGTGCCGTCCGGTGATGCCGCATTCCAGAGATAGGTTTTTTGTTTCAGTTTGTCTTTGCGGTAGCCGCTCGTCAGTTCGTAGTTCTCGAGTTTAATATCGTGCACGACCAGTGAATCCTGCCAGTAGAGCAGGTTGGGGATGACGAAGCCCACACCTTTACCGGAGCCGGTCGGTGCGAAGAGCAGTGCGTGCTGGTAGCCATCGGCGGTCAGATATTTACCCTTGTAGGTGCCAAGCAGCATGCCCTTTTTCGACAGCAGCTTCGCCTTCTTCACGTCGCTAGGCGTTGCCCATTTCGCATCACCGTGGATTTTCTCTTTCGCTTTGAAAGGACGGAAATCCGCCATCGGCGCGCGGAGGAAATAGAATACCACGAGCATAATGACCAGGCTTGCGATGACCGGCGCGAAGATCGTCGCGGCATACGAGGTCGGCAGCTGTGAACTATATTGCAGGTAATAGCTGATGAGACCGGAGAAGGTTTTGATGAGCTGAGTCGGATCGGAGATGAGCGGCGCATACGCCATGCCGT
>RGZB01000121.1 GCA_010031735.1 Pseudomonadota bacterium
GCACAGGAGTATTTCATAAGGGTCTTGCCGACCGACCTGCCCATGCCGACCTTAGTGACCAAGACTGCGGGATACAGGCCTGGCTATTATTTGTATGAAACCAACCAATCAACTGGGACCCAGTACTTCGTAGTTTTTGACGAGAATTTGGTGCCAGTGTGGTATATCCACGACGACAGGTACGGTACCCTGCCATTCGCCCTGCTCTGCACGGTGCCCAACAAGCTTGTCTTGCATACGCAGTCCACGCCCACTCGTTGTGCCGTGGAACTCGGCATGAATGAGATGACGGCCACCAACTACACGATGCAGAACGAGGAGACGAACTCAAACCCAATCTGGGAGTGCCACGAGTCGCACATGGTCGCCGGTCCTCCGGAGAGGGCGGGAAACTTCATATCCATGACCTACGCGTACGGATGTGGTGGAACCTACATGCCCAGAAATGGTCTGTATATTGGATGTGAAGTGGATTCTCCAGGGCGTGCCGATAGAGGTCGGAGGACTGTTTTCCAGCGTCGCTCGTCCTGGCATGCTTACCAACACCAAGTACCTGACTATCACGGGCGATCCCTACTCGCCGCCCCAAGGAAATCACGACGCCCGCTGGCACTCGGACATCCCCCCACTAACGCCCGGCAACCAGGTAGTGTCGTTCTATGATGACAAGACATATGCTGGCCCCTACGCCCGCGGCGTCGTCTATGAAATTGATCTCAATACCAATCAGGCGATATTCCGCGCCCACGCGCATTCCGAAACCGGAACTTCTCAACAACAGGGCGGTTTCACTCTCGTCAAGGAACTGGACGGATCGTACAGTCACGTCCCGACGTATCACGAAATGTCGCCTGTTCTCGTGGAATACAACAACGGGACTAACTTGGACCCGAACCAGAATGTAGTGTTCTCGGTGAACATGTTTGAATCGGGCAATTTTTACCGAATCGTGAAGGTACGTCCCGACTTCCTTGACATTGACTTCATGCGAACGACGGCTGGCCGTCCACTGACATTTCCCTGAGGCAGTCCGACACGGTACCCAGTCCCTAAAGGGGACTGTGTTTTCTGGCGTGGAGCTATATATAATAAGACCCTTTAAACAGAGGAACAATAAATATGAGCGTACTAGATAAACCCAGCGTGCCTGAGATAACCCCGGCCATCAGGACCGCAGCCCAGATCAAGCAGAACGCGAGGGCGACCTACCAGGCCATGATGAACGCCTTCGAACAAAATGCGAGGCTGTTTTGGAAGAACCCCCAGTCCCGCCCGTCCGATCTTTCGGCCGCCCTCGGGACTGACGCCGCCGAGGTTTTCGCCCTGCACGCCAAGCTTGGATCCATTCTGGAGGAGGTCAAGCCAGGATGCACAGCAGACGCCCTCAAACTCGTGGGCAACTTCACGGTGAACTCCGACGGTACTGTGACCATCAACTCCCCGTTTGCCGAATCCTCGTCCACCTCGGCCTGAGAAACAGAAGCATAACGATCAAAACAGGTCGCCAATAGGCGGCCTGTTTTTTTAGGCAAGTTGACGCTCGGCTGTCTTGAGCGCCATGCTTATGGTGTCGTCCATATCCAAGTACTTGTAACTTCCGAGTCTTCCTGAGATGATCACGTCCTTTTCCTTTTCGGCAAGATCGCGGTACTTGCGGTAAAGGGACATGTTCCGTTCGTCGTTGATGGGGTAGTAGGGATCCTTGGTCTCGCGCCAGTCCACCGAGTACTCTCTGCTGACCACGGTGTTGGGCAGGTCCGGGTTCTCAAAGTGCTTGTGTTCCACTATCCTCGTGAACGGAGTCTCAAGGTCGGTGTAGTTGACGCACGAGTGGCCTTGGAAGTCTCCCTGCATCTCTTCGTGCTCCCACTTGAGGCTCCTGTACTCCAGCTCCCCGAACTCGTAATTGAAGTACTGATCTATACCACCGCAGAACACGAGTTTGTCGGCGTAGTCCTTCCACTTGTTTCTTATCTGCTCGAAGTCGGTTCCTAGTTCCACTTTTATGCCGTCCAGCATATTCTCGACCATCTTCGTATATCCACCTATGGGGATGCCTTGGTAGGTGAGGTCATGGAAGTAGTCATCGTTGAACGTGTATCGGACTGGCAGTCGCTTCACTATGCTGGCCGAGAGTTCCCGGGGATGCTTGTTCCACTGCTTTGTTGAGTATCCCTCTATGAAGGTCTCG
>RGZB01000122.1 GCA_010031735.1 Pseudomonadota bacterium
GCCGAAGAGAGCAATGCCCTCCGTGTCGACGCCCGGCGCCACATAGCGGAAGGTGTATTCGATGGCGCCGGTGTAGCCCTGCGGGCTGTTGGCGATCTCGATCACTTCCCGTGGCGTTTCCTGGAGTTCTTCCAGGATGGTGGCCGTTGCTGACGCCTCGCGCACAATGGCGGGGGCGAACTCCGGGTCACCGAACGGGCCTTCGTATTCGAACTCAAACTCACGCATGTATTTACTCCTTGGTTAGGTCAATGGCCTCTCAGCCATCGACCATGACATTGTAGGACAGCGGGTATCACAGCCCTACTCACATGTTTATCCAGCCAATCCCGCCACCGGATCGAGTTCCAGATAGAGGAAGGCCAGACAACCCTCGACATCCCCATCGGGATCTTCCTCTGGAGCTTCTTCCAGGGAAAACGGATTTGGATGGCGATCAAAGGCTGGCTTGAGGAAGTCCTGGTAGAACTCCTCAACCGCCTTGGGCGCCGCCGAGTAGATGAAGTCTTCGGCCCAACACACGCACTGAATGCATGTGAGGAAGCCTTCCCTCAGGTCCTCAGCGGTCGCCCCATTCCATACCGGGGTGGTCAGGATGATCTCATCCTGACAGCGCAGTCGCTCATACCCCGGCACACACACATCGAAGTGAGAGACCTTCATCGAGAGCACTCCACGGCTACAGCCTCCCCATAGACATGGGTTGAGTTTGGCGCCGGGTTGGGATCGATATAGGCTCGCCGCCCGCACTGATCGCATTCCAGGTAGTAGCTTTCGCTCCACCCACCTTTGACGCCCCCACTATCGCGCCAGCGCTTTGTGTGGTGACCTCTCCAGTTGAACGCCTCTCGGGCTTCTCTCTGCAAACCTCTCTTCGTTGACATTGATGTCTCCTCAGCTCGCCTGATGCGAGCCTCCCATGATCGCATGATTGAATGTCAAGCGGCATTCACAAGATTGGCCAAAGAAAAAGCCCCCGGCGCGAACCGGGGGCTTGAGTCATTTGATCTGCCCGCCAACGGTGATGTTGACCCGCTCGGCGGCGGCCACCCCCGCCCTGCGGGCTTCGGTGTCAGAACGATCTTTCGGCCGGCGCCCCGGGCGCAGATTCATCTGCATCTCGGCGAAAGCCTGGGTCACGAGCTGGTCTTTGAGGACGACCAAAGCGGTTCCAGGCGTCCCCTCGATCTGAAGGCGCATGCGCTCAACACGCATCTCCTCCAGGCGTTGGGTGAGGCGCCCAGCCATGCCCATCATGAAATCGCCGCGTTGGCGCTTTCCATGCGTTTTGCGCAGAGCCAGAACATCCCCAACCGCAGCAGCCGCAGCCTGAATGGCCTTACCCTCTCGGTTGAACCACCGGCGCCACTCGGTCTCCATCGCGTTCTCGATCATGTCGGTCATGGCGCAGGCAGCGAACGCGTCCTGCTCCAGCCCGAAGTATGCGAGACGCTGTTCGACCCCAGCGTTGTGCCTCCACACCTTGCAGTCGAACAGCTTGGCGATGGGCCATGCGACGTACTGGATCTCGCCCAGGCGCCGCCCCTGACCCCAGTAGAACTGCTTGCAGCCTGAGGCATCCTTGGTCCGGACCATGTTCTCGACATCGCCGAGGGTCAGGCCATGCATGTCAAGTATATTTCCGAGAAGTCGAGCCGCTGTCGCAGCCTCCTCCTCAGAGCAGCCGTTCTCCATAGTCTTCGCCCGCAACGCAGCGATGCGGGCCTTCAGTCGCTCATCCACATGAGCCTCCCTTGAAACGCTCTTTCGAGCACCCCCATCGTCGCAAATTGGAATGCCAATTCCGATTCACATGTTTATCGAAAAAGAAAAGGGGCCACCGCGTTAGCGGCAGCCCCATCCTCAGTCTTCATCTTCCCAATCAATCGGCCGCAGGCTTGCGACCAGCTCAGGGTTCTTGGACAAATCGGTGATCATCTCGGCGATCTTATCGAACGTCCCGCCATCATCGTTGATGTCGGCGAGATAGCTCTGGATGTAGTCGGGAAACCCCGTCGTCTGGGTGAACCAAGTCGGCTCAGGTATAGTCGCGCTCTTGGTCGGAAACGAGTTGCACTCCGACGTGTAGACGTACCGGACCTCCCTGAATCCACAATGGTCCTCTTCGAT
>RGZB01000123.1 GCA_010031735.1 Pseudomonadota bacterium
GTCCATAGTTGCCTCTACAAGCGCTTTAATATCCGGCGTGAAGGTTTGCCCCTCTTTCGGAATGAATCGTCTGGTGGGGATTTTAGAGCGTCCCGAGAGGTTGTTATGCCCGTCGGCCTTCGGAGCCTGATCCCCGAAAACACCTATCTCGATCTTTTCGTCCCGAATTTTAAAATCTACTGCCTGGAGCATATCCCCGAAAAGGTCTAGGTTCGCTCTGGTATTCCCGACTTCTTCTTTCTTGCGCTTCGCGTACTCGAGGGAAAGCGGTCTAAACGCGTTCCCGGTGACCGGGCTGCGCTCGCCTCCAACGGCCTCAAGAATTTGCTCGACGAGGAGCTCCCCGATCTGATCTAGGACCTCCTGACGTTGCGCCTTATTCAGGCCCTTGAGCTCGTCTTTAAACTCAATCGTTGAGGCTGTCTTCGTTTCCGTTGCTTCCGCTTTGACCGTTTTCATCTTCCCCCTCAGCAATATCTTCTTCGACGTCACCGGGCTGGGACTCGTGTTCTGGAGTCTCTTCCTCGACTTCCGGCTCTTCCATCATAGGCTTAGGCGCTCCTGGTGCCGCCGGTGCTGGCGGGGCGAGCTCCTCGACGATCTTTTCAGCCAGGAGTTGTTTTAACTTCTCTTCTGCCTGTTCCATTGTAAAGCCTGGGTTATCCTTCATTATCAGGTCGAGCATGGTATCGAGCCCGAGCTCCTTCCGAGCCTTCAGATTCGCTAGCTTCTCGGCTTCGCTCAGAATCACCGGGGCCTCGTTAAAGATCATAACGAAGTTTTCCTCGAAGTTCTCGGGAAGGCTAATACCACGCAGACCGTCCACCATCGCGTCGCCGTAAATCGCGAGCCATTTGTTAATCTTGCGCCAGATCGCGGGCTCGTTATCGACGAAGATTTGTCGCTGATCGTTTACATCTTCCATCGACTCGGCCTTATCGATCACCATTGCGATCCCGCTAGGCGCCGCCGCCTGACCGTTCAGGCTCGAGGATACGCTTGATGTGCTCAGGTTATTCGTGGTGAGCAGGAGCGCGATATAGCTTTCCACCAAGCCCCGGAGCGCGTCGATCTGAGGCGATGCTGTAGCGAATCCGAGTTCGGGCACTGGCTCGCCTTCTTGGTATTCCATCAGGATCGCCTTGCTAGGCCCCACCTTGATGTTCCGGGGGAGATTCTTGCCCCGCATATAGAACTGACCATACCCCTGGGTAATGGCCACGTGCTGATTGTGCGTCATTACGGAGTTGACCAGGATCGCGCCGTCGATAAGATCCTGACCGCCTCGGGCCCAAAATTGCCCGTCCTGATCAATCGCGAAGTTCTGGAAAGGTAGCTCCCCGATCGGGTTCGCGATCTCCTCGCCCGAGATAATCGTGCCCTTCTCATCGGTCGTGAAGTGATATTGCCCACTCCACCAGATAAAGGCTTTCATCTTCGCGTCGTCCGGATCGTCCGCGATGATGTCGTCCTGGCGATTCGTCTGAGGGTTGACGCCCTTGATCTCTGACCCTGCACGGCCGGCGTAGGCCGGATCCTTGGTTGTGTAGAGGGTAGGAGCATAATCGAAGTCCGATAGCACATAGACGAGCGGCTTCGTACGGTCGTAGTAATCTTCGACTGCGTCGTAAAGATACGGGTTCAAGGCATCGAGCTTGATCGTGTACTTTTCCGATCCATCCGGTTGAGATACCGGGCAGGGCTTGACGTAGAAAGCCACGTTCTTCTGGAGCTTAAGGAATTTGTTTGCTTGCCTAACGTAGGTATTGAAGTCGAGCTCCTTTTCAAGCTGATGGAGGTTCTCCGATCCGGGCCCGTCTCCGATGATCTCGCGCTTCACGCCGTTGTTGTAAACCCGTGCCAGCTTGTCGATGATCTTGCGAACGAAGGAAATGTTGGCGACGCAGTATTGCATCTCCTCGACCGTGCTTTGATCGAACTGGCGAAGAAGTTGCTCAACTACGAAGTCCTTCGTCTTGTCCTTGTAGCAAAGGTATCGCTTATAGGCTTCGTGTTTCCGGGCCTGATTCTCTGAGCCCTTGATTTCTTCGATGATGGCTCTGCGTACTTCGATCTTTAAAATGTCCTGCTCGCTCTTGATTCGCATAAATCTCCTAGCGGATTTTCGCC
>RGZB01000124.1 GCA_010031735.1 Pseudomonadota bacterium
TCCGAACCTGAGTCTACATCTTCATAAAATCATGGCGACAAAAAACGAAATTGACATTCTCTTTGTTCATCCGAATGCATCGGCGACGATCTACCAGGGACTTGCCAACCAGCACTCGGCGATTGAGCCGCCAATATGGGCGGCGATGCTGGCTAACTCGGTGCGCACAGCTGGATATTCCACCGCGATCCTCGATGCAGAGGCCGAGCGCCTAGACTACGTCCAGGCGGCAAAGCGAGCGTGCGATTACAGGGCGCGCATTGTTTGCTTCGTAGTCTACGGCCAGCAGCCAAGCGCTTCTTCGCAGAATATGGTGGGGGCATGCGCGACTTCGAATCTGGTTCGCGAGCATCTGCCTGATTCCTTTCTCGTGCTCGTTGGAGGGCATGTCGCAGCGCTGCCTGTCGAGACTTTGCAAAAGGAAGCTGCGATCAACGCCGTTTGCCAGAACGAGGGTGTCTATACCTTGCGTGATCTGCTTGCGGTTAATTGCCTTGAGGATTCTCAGTTACGCAAGGTGCGCGGCCTAGTCTTCCGCAATAAGGAGGGACTTATCGAGTCGAATATCCCCGCCCCGATCGTGTCACATGACCGCATGGAAATTGATCTCCCAGGGATGGCATGGGATCTCTTGCCGGGATTCGACCAATACCGCACAGCCGGCTGGCACTCATGGTCCAATAACAGCGTCAAAGAACCATTTGCCGCGCTTTATACGACGCTTGGTTGCCCCTACCGCTGTTCGTTTTGCATGATTAACATCATAAATCGGACGCAGACTGGACCCGACATAAGCAGTGCCGACAGCAATATTTACCGACGTTGGTCTCCAGAGTTCGTGATCAAGCAGTTTGACATCTTTGCTCGAAACGGTGTCAGAAATATCAAAATTGCCGACGAACTCTTTGTCCTGAATCCCAATCACTTTGGCGAGATATGCAAGTTGATCATCGAGCGCGGCTATGATTTTAATATATGGGCGTATTCCCGTGTGGACACTTGCAAGCCAAAGTACCTAGAGCTGCTAAGCCGTGCCGGTGTTCGTTGGCTGGGTTTGGGCATTGAGAACCCGAACGATGTCATGCGGAGAGAGATTCACAAGGACGGCTACCACGACGTCAAGATTGTTGAAATTATCAAAATGATTCGTGATGCGGGCATTAATGTTGGTGGGAACTATATCTTCGGTCTGCCCAATGACACGCTGGAAGGAATGCAGTCGACGCTGGATTTCGCGCTATCAAACCAGACCGACATGGCCAACTTCTATTGTGCGATGGCATATCCCGGCAGCCCGCTGCACCTCGATGCGAGACGCAAGGGAGTAGCCTTGCCGGCCACCTATGCGGGGTATAGTCAGCATTCGTATGAAACCCTTAACCTCGCCAACGAAAACCTCAGCGCCGCCGAGATCCTTCGCTTCCGTGATTATGCATGGACGAAGTACCATACCGATCCGTCATACTTAGCATTGCTCGAGGGTAAGTTCGGCGCAGCCGCCCGGCAGGACCTTGAACAAACAACCCGAGTCACGCTTAAACGTCAAATTTTAGGACACTAAATATGAAATCTCTGATCATTACCTGGACCGGCTTCCAAGACCAGGAGGTGGTATACCCCTACTATCGCTTGCGCGAAGAGGCGGCCAACCCAGCTGACGTCGTCATCATGTCAAACATCATCGGCAGGTTTCACGGGATCATGGGTGTAAACATGGACTCGCATGCATTGACTGACGACCTGAAGGAGCCGGAACGCTGTAAGCATTACCTCGAAAAGTTTGACTTGCTGGTCCTTCCCGGAGGCGTTAAGGCGCTCGAAAAGCTACGTCAAGAAAAACACGTGATCGACTTCATCCACGAGTGGAACGCTCGTAAGAAGATCATCGCTAGCACCTGTCATGGAGCTCAACTACTGATTTCCGCCCGTGTCGTCGCTGGGCGACAAGTCTCTGCGTACTACAGCATTGAGGACGACTTGAACAATGCCGGTGCAACTTATATCAATGCCCCGGTGGTCATCGACGGTAATCTTGTTTCCTCGCCACATTATCAGTGGATGGGCGAATGG
>RGZB01000125.1 GCA_010031735.1 Pseudomonadota bacterium
CCATTGTCCGCGGTTCGGACCCGCCAAAGCCCTTCGTCAATCAACGGCCTTCTTACAGACCTGCCGCACGATCCTGGTCACGGCTCTCATGGCCTTGGACTCATCTTCGGAGGCCCTTTTCACCAGAAAAACATCGCGCAGACTCTTCTCTTCTGCCCGTCGCCGCGGCGGCAGATCCAAGTAGCTCAATTGATGTCCTTTGGGAGCCCGCTCATTGGCATGCGCAATCAGGAACTCCGGCACATACACGGCACAAACTCCCGCGCGCGCCATCTCGAGAGCGAGAGAGGCACTGCTGGCCCTGAACCGCGTGAGCCGTTCGAGTCGCGGACTCCAGCCGTCGCGATTGCGAATGCTCAGGTGATTGTCCTTCATTTCATAGGCGGGAATTACGTAAAGCTAGTTCGGAGTTAGGGGCTTTCGGTCTTTCGTAGTTCTTGCGTTTTCCGAGGGAAAACTCGATTCTCGCGATTCAAGTGATGACATCATCGATCAACACCCATCGCGAGGAAAACCCTTATGGCTCACCCGAGGCAAATCAGCCTATTCGACGGCAAGCAGCCAAAGTCTGCTCAAATCAACATTCGGGACAAACACGAACTGGTTCTGCTCGCCGATGCCATGCCGTGGCCAGAGGTCATCGAGACTGCGATGCATATTCGCGCTTCGCGTATCAAGGGCCATTCCGGTCCAGAGCCGCACTATCGCGAGCTGCTTGGTGCGGTGGCGTTGATGTCTGTACGAAACATCACGTTTCGCCAAGCAGAGGATCTGATCGCGCATTATGCGCCGGCCAGGTACCTGTGTGGACTGATGGATTCGACATGGCAGCCGGATCACATCACGATTTTCGAGTTCACGCAGATGCTGGGCCCGGTGGGCATGGAGTTTTTGAACAAGAAATCTCTCGAACATGCGCAGTCAGTCGGTATCCTGGATCCGAGTCGCATGATGAGCGATACGACCGCGCAAGAGGCTATGATTCCGTACCCGAACGAAGTCGGGCTGATGAAGCGATTCACCGACTTGGTGTCGAGCAATTTGAAAAAAGCCAGCGGCAAGTTCGCAGCCGTAAAGCAAAAGATCAAATCAATTGTCAGCACAGTGAAGGGCCTGGTCCGTCGGTCGCATTTGTTTGCGAAAACCAAAGAGGAGAAAAACAAAGTCGGCAAGAAGCTCTACCACACGACCAAAGAACTTCACGACCTGCTTCGCCAGTGCTTGAATGCTGGCTACGGCGGTCGCACCAAGGCGGCACTGGAGCTCGGTCGTTTGTCTGGGGTCATGGATCGGCTTCTGCCGCAGATCCTACACTTTCTGGAAACTGGTTTTGTCGCGGCGAAGAAGGTCATTCATCTGCAAGCTCCGGAACTCTATGCAATCGTTCGCGGCAAAGCCGGAAAGTCTGTCGAGTTCGGTCTGAAGTGGGGTATCAATCGGGTCGATGGGTTCGTGCAAGGTTTTTTGATCGACGGCGGCGAACACGTCTCGGATCAGCGCTTCTGCATCCAAGCGATCAAAGAACACATCGCCATGTTTGGCGAAGCGCCGATCGCCTATGGATTCGACCGCGGCGGCTACAGCAAGGCCAATATCAATCGAGCCTTGAAGCTCGGTGTGAAGGACGTTGGCATCGCACCGACAGGCAAGACGCCATGGTCAGTTACCGACGCCAAAGCCGAGAAGATCAAGCGCGAGCGGGCCCGAGTCGAGGGATCCATCGGCACTCTGAAATCCAAGAGATACGGCTTCAACCGGCCCGATGCCAAGAGCGCGAGGTCAATGCAGACCTATGGGCATCGCTCAATCCTGGGGTTCAACTTGATGAAAATGGTTCGCGAGCTCGCTGCTCCTCAGCTGCAGACGCCGTAATTGCAGCCAATCGTCGCGGCTCTATCGTCGCAACCGAACGTTATCCACACCGAAACATCTGAAAATCTACAAAATCTGTGGATAACTGGCGAGATCTGACGACTTTGAACTCCGAACTCGCTCTAGGTAGACGTTAACAGAGCAAAGTCCTTCACGAAAAAGTCCGCATAGCATGATCACACACCGAAATGTGCCTTA
>RGZB01000126.1 GCA_010031735.1 Pseudomonadota bacterium
ACACGCTTTCAACTTGCTTGAGAACTGTGGTGCCGCCGGACAAAATAAAGTGTTCAATTCCATCTACATCGATTTTGATGAAGCGGGGGGGAAGAATGCCTAATAATCGAACCGCCACATCCATGGTCATGCCCATGGTCTGGTATTCGAAGATGGAATTCAGCTTGCCGCCATGCTGATCAAAGTCCTGGCCAAAAGTTGACAAAGCACCACCCCATGAAGTTGAACTCATCTTGAACAGGCTGGGGCCTAGTACATTACTCAACGCGACAGGAACGACGGTAACGCGTTCCTGCAGTTCATTCAAGAAAACGTTTCGGGCCAGCAGTTCGAGATTAAAAAACGATGGCTCGAAGGCAAATACCCGGGCATTGTTCCTTTTCGCAGCGTAAACCGAATACAACCCGACGTTGGCCCCCACATCCCACAGGACTGCATCGCTTGGAATACCTTCCAGCCAAGTGAGCGTCTCCGGCTCCTTGCTCGAAAAGCTGGCGGCGCGATATTGGGTCAATGCATTCGGTGAAGCGAACACCATGTCCACATCGCCGTACTTCACGGGAACATTGACCCCCATGCCGGCTTCGAGAAGTTGTTCGTACACCTGGCGACCGGTATAGGTTTTTGCCAGTCCGCGCGCAACGCCGCGTATGCATAGCTTGATCGCCCCTCGAAATGACATCAATTGCCCGCCTTTGCGACGGCCCCAGCACATGGAAGGCGGCTCAGATTGCCCATCGCCAGCACGCGCTCAACGCAGGTTCCTAGATTGTCTTCAGCGGTATTGACCGCCACTTCTGGTGCCAGCGGCGCTTCGTAGGGTGCGGAAATGCCTGTGAAGTTGCTGATCTCGCCGGCGCGTGCCTTCTTGTACAGGCCCTTCAAGTCGCGCTGCTCGCACACTTCCAGCGGACACTGGCAATAGACCTCGTTGAAATCGCCGGGCCGCATAATGGAACGCACAATCTCACGATCGCTGCGGTAAGGCGAGATGAAGGCGGCCAGCACGACCACGCCGGCGTCAACAAAGAGCTTGGCCACTTCACCAATGCGACGAATGTTCTCGGTGCGGTCCTCATGGGAGAATCCCAAGTCCTTGCACAGACCGTGGCGGATGTTATCGCCATCAAGCAGGAAGGTGCGATAGCCAAACTCATACAGGCGCTGCTCTACGGCATTCGACAGGGTGGACTTGCCGGACCCGGACAAGCCGGTGAACCAGAGCACGGCGCCGCGATGACCGTTTAGGGACTCGCGCTGCTCACGGCTGACAGAGGTATCCAGCCATTTGATATTTCTGTTCTCGGTTTGCATTTTCGCGACGCGCGCTTTCTTAGATCTTGTATCCGAATCCACGCATGAGCTTTTGACCCATATTGCCTTCGGAAAAAAACTCGTTCAGTTCGGCATGGAACTCCGCAGGCACACGCTCGCTCCAGTGGCGCGAGGGCCTCTTCAGCGGCGAATTCACCTGCTTGTTGCGTAGATGATCGTGTTCTTCAAGCTTGCCGTGCGAATAGGGATTATCCATATTCCAAGCGATAGGCTTATGGTGATATTCGAGCATTTCCGGCTCGAAAGCGATGCCGATCCAAGCGCAGATCTCCTGCATGAGGCCGGTGGGGTCCTCTATCAGGTCCTCGTAGCGCGCCAGCAGGGTGTCTTTTTGGCCCAGTTGGCGCAGGGAAAGGATGGAATCGTCCTGATAGCGGGTCAGGGAAGCCTTGAAGTCCTTGGTGCGTTCGTAAAGCGAGGCCACCGTTTCGTAGCCGTTACGCGTGGTCAGAATGAACTTCGAGTCTGGGTATTTGCGGCGAATGTAGTCGACGTGCCAGACATGGCGTGGTGTCTTTTCCAGGATCAGGTCCTTGCCCTCAGCGGCAGCGGCAGCATAGTACTTGTTGAGGTAGTCGTCTTCGAGATAAAAACGGTTTGCCAGGAACATGCCGGACTCTTGAGTCACGAAATACATTGAGGAATGGGCGCCTACAATACGGGCCAAGATACTGCTGCCGGTGTGGCCGCAGCCGCACATCAGGATAAGTTTTGCCACGTGTTGTTGCCTTTCGC
>RGZB01000127.1 GCA_010031735.1 Pseudomonadota bacterium
CTCCCGTGGAGAATTGAAGACACGCTCTCAGCATCCGTGAACACTGAAATTCTGGTCATCAACATTAAGTAAATACCGGGGATAAACCCGGACTCCTTTCAGAACCGTACGTGCGCAATTTACGCATACGGCTCTTCATATTGCGTTTCAACTCAGGGACAAGTCCCGAGGTGATATCTATCAGCGCGGCTTTCGAAGGTTTTGGGAGAGGTTTGAACTTGAGGCGTTTGGCAAAGCCGTCCCAGGTATAGGACCTCTTTTGAGACCTTCGGTTGAGCCATTTGAAGAGGATACCCACGATTGCGTAGTAGAAGTAGCTCAGTTTGGAGCGGTTGAAGATCAGGCCGTAGTAGCTGTAGTGCCCCCGGAGCTTCTGGGCTGTTTGTTCCCAGAGCTTTTCGAGGGGTACACGGCTTCTTTGCTTCTTGATCCAATCGCCGTAGGCTTCGATGCTTCGTCCTAGTTTCTTGGGAGACGTCTTCACCTTGAGCAGCTTCTTTGAGCTGTTCTTGGATTTTCTGCCCCAGTAGAAGTGGAAACCCAGGAATTGGATTTCCGCTTCAGGGGCTTGTTGACTGAAGCTCAAGATGCCTGACTTCTCGTCGTTCATCTTGAGGATATAGTCATGGAATCGTTGCGCCAGGCTTGCCTTAAACTCCTGTGCCTGACGAAGGTCAGTGAACACGAATACGGCGTCGTCGGCGTAACGGACCATTTGAGCATGAACGGCCCAGTTTTCTTCAAACCAGGTGTCCAGACAGGCATGGAGATAGATATTGGCTAACATCGGGCTGATGGGGGCCCCTTGTGGGGCGCCTTGTTCATTTTGCCTGATCTCGCCTTCCTCGGAGAGGATCGAGTTTCTCAGGATCCTGCGAATGAGTCGCAGGAAGTGGTGGTCCTCGATTCTCTCAGTGAGGATCTCTAGCAGCTTCTCGTGGCTCATGGAGTTGAAGAATTTCTCCAGATCCATCTCCACAATAACGCAGTTCTCGCTTCGCTCTTGGATGACTTTGTAGAGTCTAGCCAGGGCTTGGTGAGTGTTCCGCTTGGGTCTAAACCCATAAGAGTGGAGGTGGAATGAGCTTTCGTAGATCGCTTCCAGGATCTTGGCACCTAGCTGCTGGACGATTTTATCTTCCAGGCAGCCGATGGCCAGAGGGCGTTTGCCTCCATCGGCTTTTGGGATGAGCACTTCGCGGGAGGGCCTCGGGCGCCATCCCCCTCGTGCGATCTGGCCGGCCAGTTGTTGGAGGTTTTCATCCAGATTCTGGGCGTAGTGATCCTTGGTGACTTGGTCGATTCCGACCGCCTTCGATCCGTCTAGGCTCCGGAATGCCTGCCGTAGGTTTTCCACCGTAAATTGTTGTAGGAGTGCCTTGAACTTCTTTTCGGGGTCCCTGCGGGCAGCTGAGTTTATCCGATCTAGGCTGACGTATCCCCGAAAAGGCCCGTGTGAACAGGGCTCGGGAGCAAGCTTAAATAGGTTCGCTCGATGTGACTTCCTTTGCTCCATGGGCATTACCCCACTTCCTTGCTACTACGAAGCCATCTGACTTCTCGTCTAGATAGAACCGTACACTTGAGCATGACGTCTTGCGGACGGTCTGATCTCTTCGGTGAGATCATCCAGGGAGATCTCCCAAGTTCCTGCGACAGCCTTCGATACATGCCATGGACTTGGACCCCGGGAGTGCCTTCGGCATGGTTAGCCTCGGGTGTTGCCTTCGCGTCCACATAATAGCTCGGCCACTCCGGAACGTACTGATTAACGGGGCTCGATACCTTCACGCCACTTAAGGCATTACGGCCTGCATCGTTTCGCACTGGGCTTCGACTGGACCCTCGCGGGGACAGCCGCCAGTTATGATACCCGGACCTAATGGTGTTTCCCGGGGTGAACCTAGGCATTACTCCGACCGTACTAACGGCGAGCGTGGCCTTCCTCACTGGTTGTCGCAAGCTTCGCTTGGCGCATACTCGGTTAGCGAGGGCGTGCTTGGCACAGAGGCTGGTAAAAAAGCTTTTGCCGCCAGCCAA
>RGZB01000128.1 GCA_010031735.1 Pseudomonadota bacterium
GTGGAACCGCTGGAACCGCTAAAACCCTCTGGGATACCAACCTTGAGCTTCCGAACACCCTGCCCTCGGGCAAGGCATTCATGATCGAGAGCATCGAAGTGTTGTTTTTCCCGGGATCGGTTTCGACCGCGAACACCTACACGATCGCAAACCCGGCGCTGTTCAACGCTACCGCATCTGCCGCTGTGTCCGCACAGATTGCCGATGTGAATTCGTTCTATCAGTCGGGCATGTTGGAGCTGAACATTCTCAGCAAAAACTATCTGCGCGAAACGCCGATGATTGCATTCCCGCCCAAGGCTAACTTTAACCTTGATGCGGCCTATGCTTCCAACTCGGCTACCACTGCCGAGCTTGGCGCGGTGAACATGCGTGCAGCGGGTCGCCCGTACTACATCGACCCGACCATTGCGCTGCAACCGGCAGTTAACTTTGAGGTGGTGATTCGCTTCCCCGCAGCCGTTGCAACCCCCTCGGGCTTCAACGCGCGTGTTGGCGTGATCCTCGACGGTTACTTCATGCGCGCATCGCAGTAATGCGGAATTGCACCGTCGCTGGTGCTATCGGTTTGCAGGGGTTCCGATCAAAACCCTGCACCAATTTCTTGACCTTGTGGGGTTCATCAAATGCAATCGGAATACTACGGCATCGGCGAGATTGAAGCCTATGCATCGAAGTTCTATCAGGGTCGCCCGCTGCTGCTGACCCCGTATGGTTACAACCTGACGTTTACGTCGCTCACTGCTGGATCGTCGCAGTCGCAAGTGTTGAACGTGACCGCGAATGCGGACTTCATCATGGTGGGCTTGCACCATCGTGCGAACGTCGCCGCAGCCGGTCAGAACGTGTCGACGAAAACCGCGCCGCTGGCCCGTGTGCTGATTACCGACTCGGGATCGAACGAGCAGTTCACCAACGCCGCTGTCGATCTGGAAAACTACTCGACCAACGGCAACATCATCAACTTGTTCCCGTACCCGCGCATCGTGTCCGGTCGAAGCACGCTGACCGTGCAACTCACCAGCTACGAAGCATCGCAGACCCTCAACGTCGATATTTTCTTCGAGGGTGTGCTGGTGCGGGCTTACGCGAAGTAAACGGTTTAGGGGCTTCTCATGGCAATCAACGACTTCCCGCCAGTTCAGTACGTAAGCGATCTGCTGCCATGGGAATCCCCGACTTATATCCCACCGTCGCCGCACAACTTACCGGCGCGGCCCGATCCAGCCCTCGGCACAACGACCCGCAATTCGCTCGGCGGTGATACTGCCAACATCCGGGAAATCTACCGCTATGCGTCGGTCACCTCGCTGTCGGTGACGATCGGCACGACCTCGGTGAAGTTTCTCGATCAGCCGATCGGCAAGCGGAATTTTCTCGGGTTTCGCAATGCGTCAACGGGTGGGCAAACGCTGTATATTGATTTTTCCGCGAACGCCACGACCGGATCATGGTTGCAAATCCCGCCCGGTACACTGGTGCTGTTCGATACCGTTGTGCCGCAGGATGACTTGTATGCCATCGCTGACGCAGCCGGTGGACAACTAGCCTACGCTTATTCGACCTTTGGCGGGTAAATGGTTGCTCCAAAGCGAGGTGTTAGCCTCATTGCCCTGCTAGTCGGGGCTTTTTTGCTTTTGAGGGGCAACAAAGCGCAGGCCGCGCAAGTGAGCGTTGCGGATCAAGACACATCCGAAGCGCCGCGCGAATCGGACTACAACCCGCAGACCAACATTCCTACAGGGGAAGCCGTGACGAATCTGCCCCCGACCAGTGACCCCGCTGAGGTTTCCCGGCGCGTCGCCGCTTTTCTCTACATGATCCGCGCGTGCGAGCATGTGTACCCGCGCGATGTGGTCAACGATGCGGCTTACGGGATTTTTTACGGTGGTGCGCGGTTCTATGACTTCTCAGACCATCCGACGATCACCGGCGAGCTGCGCCCGGTCAAACTGTCTGATGCGGTATGCGCCGCGTCCGGTTTAGGGCCAGGGTGCGTATCGTCCGCAG
>RGZB01000129.1 GCA_010031735.1 Pseudomonadota bacterium
GTCGGCATGCATGAAGATGGCACCGGATTTCTGATGCTCCGGAAGGCCCGAGGCAAGCAGCGAAAGGCCGCTGCCTACTTTCTTCGGGAATTCCCTCGCCTCCCAGCGCGGTTTTACGCCCTCCTCGTTCGGCTCGATCCAGATCTGATAGAGATTGGTATCGACGTTCTCGAGGTTATGCTCCGAGTGGAAGATACCGGTTCCGGCACTCATCACCTGCACATTACCAGCTTCCGTTTTACCCTTGTTACCAAGGTTGTCGCGGTGGCTGATAGCACCTTTGCGCACATAGGTGATGATCTCCATATCGCGGTGCGGGTGCATCTGGAAACCGCCGCCGCCGCGCACGATGTCATCGTTTATGACGCGGAGTGCACCGTGGCCCATACGTTCCGGATTATGATAGCCGCTGAAGCTGAAATGATAATGTGCATTCAGCCATGCATTTTGGAAACGGCCTAAGTCTTGGTATTTTTGAACACGAATCATAACAACTCCATTCTCTAGTGATGATACTAGCTACGTTTGAATAATCTATCGATAAAGCCAATGCTGCCGATTGCAAATTTACCAGCCCCTTGCAGCGCGACCACTACAGCGATCAGTGCGAGATAAGCGGGATATTCCCAGCCGCCATTCGGGCTGCTGAACACCCAGCCGTTGCCGCTGTGTGCCCAGGTGGCCCCGAGCAGGAGCGGTATGGTAAGTGCTGCCGCAAGCCTGGTGTAGAGGCCAAGTAGGATCGCCGTGCCGCCGACCAGTTCACCGAAGATGGTGGCATAGGCTGCAATCGCCGGTAGACCGAGGCCACCAAAGAATTGCACCGTACCCGGCACGGTGAATACGAAGACTTTGAGCAGGCCATGCGAGATCAGCATCGTACCGAAGCTGAGGCGAAGCAGGGTTTGTGCATAGACACTATGGTTAGAGGAAGTAGACATGGTGGAATCTCCTTAAATATGGGTGTTGTCCGATGAAGTAAAATCTAACCCAGATGATTGCGGTTGATAATATAGCAATATTGCAATATATTATTTCCATTAAGTTGATAATAGGAACCTATGGATATCACCGGCCGCATCCAGATATTCGTCTCCGTCGTGAAACACCAAAGCTTCGCGGAAGCCGCCCGTAGCCTTGGCATCACCACGTCCGCCGTCAGCAAGCAGGTGCAGACGCTCGAAGATTCCTTGGGCGTAAAACTCCTGCACCGCACCACACGCCGCCTGAACCTAACCGAGGAAGGCGCTCTCTATTTTGAGCGTGTGAGCCGTATCGTCGAGGATTTAGAAGAGGCTGAACGCCTGGTGCAAAACACCAAAGCACACCCGACCGGCGTGCTCAAAGTGAATGCACCCATTACGTTTGCTACCTATCATCTAGCAAAGCCGCTGGCAGATTTTGCCAAGGCTTGCCCCGATATCGAGATGCAGATCGATCTCTCCGACCGGTATGTCGATCTGATCGAAGAAGGCTACGATGTCGCGATACGCATCGGCATCTTGCAGGATTCGTCGCTGATCGCACGTAAACTGGCACCCTGCCACATTCCGCTCTATGCCTCGCCGGAATATCTGAAGAAGCACGGCACGCCGAAAACACCCGCGGATTTAAAAGATCACACCTTCATCGGCTACACCATGCAGCAGAAAAAAGATGATGAATGGCAATATAAGGCGCCGGATGGCAAAATCGGCAAAGTGCCTATCACCACGCGCATCAACTCCAACAATGGGGAAATGATGCTGGCAGCCGCATGCGCCGGGCTCGGCATCATCAAGCTACCGAGTTTCATGATCGCAAATGAAGTGAAATCCGGCCGCTTGAAACCGGTACTGCCTGGCTACGAAATCCATCCGGAGCGGAATATCTACGCAGTGTTCCCTGAGAACCGCTACCTTTCGAATAAAGTACGCACCTTTGTTAATTTTCTTTCAGACACGTTCAAAGGAACGCCGGAATGGGATAAGGTAAAAGCCAA
>RGZB01000130.1 GCA_010031735.1 Pseudomonadota bacterium
ACCTACGGGCCGATATCAACTAACTCGGCATTATTCTCCTAAATTTGGCGAAACATTCCTGGTGGAGCGTGTCCCTAATCGCAGCCATATTCTTTTCCACAGGGGCAACATCCAAGCAGATACTCGCGGCTGCATCCTCGTTGGCATGGAGTTTGGCGTAACGATGGGAGCCTCTATGATTACAGAGAGCCGTGACGCTTTTGAGTGGTTTTTGCGCTATCTAGCAAGCGTTGACGAGGCGGAGCTGGTGATCAAAGCAGCGTACCACACGGGGGCGACGGCGATATGAGAAGGAAATGCGTCCTGTTTGCTGCATCCTTCTCCTTTTGCTTGTTTTTTGCGTTCTTGTCCCTTCTTTCGCAGTCGCTTCGCGGCTCAGCGCAGCAGAACCGCGGAGTGTCTTGGATCGGGCAGATGTGTCACGCAAAAGCCGACTGCGGTGTTATCAAAAAGACCTACGAGGGGCTGCCTTGTCAACTTTCAACGCGACTGGCTGCAAGTGCAGCGGGATGTTGATGAGAGATCCTCGGCCCAAGCGAGTGCGGATTTCGATTTGCAACTCGACCTGTTTTCCCGAACGGGGAAGAAGGTGCCAAAAGCACGAATGTTTTGCGGACATGAATGCAAGGCAAGCTAGCAAAGCGGTCCTGAGACTAGACCCAGCCACGTTCAGGCGCATTGATAATGCCGTAGCTTTGGCAAAGGCTGATATTGCAAAGGCCGTGGCCCCGCTGGAGGTGTTCGTCAAGCCGTGCCTCGAGTGCACGCTTTCCCATGATGCGCGAGCGCTTCTGAACGCCTACGTCGCGGCACAGTTTGGGCCGGAGGTGCGAATTGTCGACAATCCGCTTAATGATCGGTGCTCAGCTGATCTGGTTTGCGAAAAACACGGGGCGAAGGCGGGCGACAAAAACACAATCATTGACACCGACGGACTTGATTACGCGCGGATCGACAAGGCGAGATTCTGGGTCAACAACGAAAAGTCTTTAATGGCACTTGCCTGGAAGCCTTGCGCAAACGGCTACCTGCCGGGGCGATTCGTGCCTCCCCTCTTTCGCTCGAGATTTTGTACCTTGTCCGATGCTGTAAATTTTAACCGTGATTTGCGGAGAAAATATGCTGAACGTAATCGCTAAAGTTAATGGGTGGAAAACCATCCTCGCCTACGTTGTGGCCCAGGTCGGCGGCTCATATCCGCTGGTCCTTGGGGCCTATCTCGCCTGGAAAGCAGCGCCCAGCGACCCGCAGGCTATTGCTAACCTCGTGGCGCAGCTTGGTCTAGTTGTGGGCGTCGGTCATAAGCTTGTGAAGAACGTGCAGGCAATGCTCAAGGGCAAGGCGCCAGCTTAAGATGCCACTTATTCAGCAGCGTTGGGTGGCTTTCAAAGGGTCTTCCATTCGCCTGATAAAAGGCCCTGATGGCCTTTGGCGTGATGATGATGGTACCGTCTGGGCCTATGCTGAGGGCGGCCAGGCGGACACATCGGACAACTGCGGCGTGGGTGTTTTTTCGCTCCCGAACGGAAACCCCTTGAATGACGTTTGCCGCTTTCACGATTTTCAGTATAGCAGCCCCGCTTTTCAAGCGTTTCATACGCGAGAGGACTCCGATGCGTACCTCGAAAGCCTCATTGAGCAGCACAAGACTGCAGGCGCGTGGCGACTGCTTGCAAAGCCGTTTTATCTCCTTTGCCGCCTCTTCGGCGGGCCGCTTTGGGAAAACGACAAAACGCGCTAGTGCATGTTTTGCATGCTAAACCTAAACCGCTTGCGCCTTGGAAAAAGGCGGTGAAACGTCTCTTGCGGGTCGTTTGCGTCGATTGTCTCTTTGATGCGGCGGCGAAGGTAGTCAGGGTCTAGGGCCAGGACATCGCAGAGCCACAGAAAGCTAAAAGGCTCTCGGGAGTTCCTACGAAAGAACCTTAGCGCGTCCATTCGGCACACATCCTTAAAGCCCTCGTACCACTGAACCGCCTC
>RGZB01000014.1 GCA_010031735.1 Pseudomonadota bacterium
ACGATGGTGGACCAGCTGAACTCCTTCGCCGCCGAGGTGACGCGTGTGGCGCGTGAGGTGGGTACGGAAGGAAAACTCGGTGGTCAGGCGAAAGTGGAAGGTGTCTCCGGTACGTGGAAAGACTTGACCGACTCCGTGAACATGATGGCAAACAACCTGACCTCGCAGGTACGCGGTATCGCGAAGGTCGTGACCTCGGTCGCAAACGGTGACCTGCAACGGAAACTGACGGTGGAAGCAAAAGGCGAGATCGCAGAGCTCGCCGACACGATCAACAGCATGATCGACACACTCGCAACCTTCGCCGATCAGGTGACCACAGTCGCACGTGAGGTGGGTGTCGAAGGTCAGCTCGGTGGTCAGGCGAAAGTGCCGGGTGCATCCGGTACCTGGAAGGGCCTCACGGAGAACGTGAACCAGCTTGCCGCGAACTTAACCACGCAGGTACGCGCGATCGCAGAGGTGGCAACCGCAGTGACGAAGGGTGATCTCACCCAGTCGATCACGGTGGATGCACAAGGCGAAGTGGCGGTGCTCAAAGATAACATCAACGAAATGATTCGTAACCTGCGCGATACGACGCAGAAAAACACCGAGCAAGACTGGCTCAAAACCAACCTGGCGAAATTCTCGCGTATGTTACAAGGTCAGCGCGACTTAACCAACGTCGGCCGAATGGTACTCTCCGAGCTTTGCCCGGTGGTATCGGCGCAACAAGCGGAGTTTTACGTACTCGATACCAACCAGAGCGACCAACGCAAACTCGTACTGCTCGCAAGCTTCGCTTCGGAAGGTAAAGAACGCCTCGGCAAACAGATCGGTCTGGGCGAGGGCATCATCGGCCAGTGCGCGATCGAAAAACAAAAAATCATCATCGAGAACCTGCCGCAGGATTACGTACGTATCTCGTCAGGCCTCGGCGAAGGCAACGCACGAAGCGTACTCGTGCTGCCGCTGATCTTCGAAGGACAGGTGAAGGGTGTGCTTGAGCTCGCATCGTTCGAAGGGTTCAATCCATCGCACCAAGCGCTCCTCGATCAGCTGACGGAATCCATCGGTATCGTGTTGCACACGATCGAGGCGAACATGCGTACGGAAGGCCTGCTGACCCAGTCGCAGTCCCTCGCGCAACAGCTTCAAACCCGCCAGGAACAGCTGCAACAAACCAACAAAGAACTGCAGGATAAAGCACGTCTCCTTGCAGAGCAGAACCAAGAGGTGGAACGCAAGAACTCCGAGGTGGAACAAGCCCGTCAGGAGCTGGAAGACAAAGCGAAACAGCTGGCACTTACCTCGAAATATAAATCCGAGTTCCTTGCCAACATGTCGCACGAGCTGCGTACACCGCTCAACTCACTGCTGATTCTTTCGGATCAACTCACGAAAAACGCCGAAGGTAACCTGACCCATAAGCAAACCGACTTCGCCAAAACCATCCACAGCTCCGGTAACGATCTGCTGATGCTGATCAACGACATCCTCGATCTCTCCAAGATCGAATCCGGTACGGTGGTGGTGGAAGGAAGCGAACTGCGCTTAGAGGACCTGCAAGGGTATGTCGCGCGTACGTTCAAGCACGTCGCCGAATCGAAAGGTGTGGAATTTATCAGTGGATTCGACGAACGCTTGCCGCGTGCGATGTTCACCGATGCGAAACGTCTGCAGCAGATCATCAAAAACCTGCTCTCGAACGCCTTCAAATTCACCCACCACGGGCAAGTTACCTTCACCGTGCAACCCGCCGAATCCGGCTGGAGCCAGGATTGTGAAGAGCTTAACCGTGCACCGGAAGTATTGGCGTTCTCTGTCAGCGATACCGGTATCGGTATTGCAACCGATAAACAGATGATCATCTTTGAAGCGTTCCAACAAGCCGATGGTTCTACCTCGCGCAAATACGGGGGTACAGGCCTTGGTCTTGCGATTTCACGCGAATTGGCACGCCTGCTCGGCGGTGAGATCCGTCTGGTATCAAGCCCGGGACAAGGCAGTACGTTCACACTCTATTTACCTACGGTTTATATTCCACGTGCACGTAAGACCATCATGGGTGCAGAAACCCAGATTGCGACGCGGCCTGCCGATAACCAAGCGCTGATGAACATCAACGAAGCCGTGCCGATGATCGAATCGGATGCCGGACATCTGGTGAACGAAATCGGTGACGACCGCAACTTCCTGCAATCGGATGATTCGGTGCTGCTCATCGTCGAGAATGACCTCGGATTCGCCCGCTTCATGCTCGATGCGGCACATGAAAAAGGTTTCAAAGGCCTGGTGACCTCACTGGGTGCCGCGGCACTCGCACTTGCGCACGACTATGAACCGGATGCCATCCTGCTTGATATCCATCTGCCCGACATGCAGGGCTGGCGTGTGCTCGAGCGTCTGAAAAACGATATGGCGACCCGCCATATCCCTGTCATCATCATCTCTACGGATGAGTCACGTGACCGCGCACTCAACTCGGGTTCGCTTGCGTTCGTCACGAAGCCGATCCAGAAACGCGAAGTGCTCGATACATTGCTGGATACGGTGAATGATTTCACGAACCGTAAGCAGAAAACGGTACTGGTGGTTGCGCCGAAGACGACCGAAGCGGCTAATATCAACGAGTATGTGAACACCAGCGAAGTGCAGGTACTCCATGCGCCGAACTGGACAGAGGCGAAGAAGGCCCTGAAAAAGGAAGCGGTGGACTGTATCGTGCTCGATGCCAGCATTCCAGTGGGCGCCAAAAGCGTGCCACAGGTAGAAGCGGAGGAGAGTGCCGTCTTACACCGTATCCCGCTGGTGATTTATGGTGAGAAGGAAGTTGAAAAAGCTACGATGAAACGCTTCAAGGATGTTTACTCGGTGCAGACCGTACATTCTCCAGAGCGCCTGCTCGACACGGTGATGTTCAACCTTCACCAGAATGTGAAAAACCTTCCGCAGAATGCCCAGAAACGTATTTCGAATTTGCATGAAACGGACATGATCCTGGCGAATAAGAAAGTGCTGATCGTGGACGATGACGCGCGGAACATCTTCGCGCTCACCAGCGTACTCGAGGAGCATAATATGCAGATCGTTTCCGCAGACAGTGGCCGTGACGCCATCCGTATCCTGCAGGAAGAGCTCGATATGGATATCGTATTGATGGACATCATGATGCCGGAAATGGACGGGATGGAAACCATCCGCGAGATCCGCAAAGATGATAGGCTGAAGAACCTGCCGATTGTTGCAGTCACCGCGAAAGCGATGAAGGGCGATCGTGAGAAATGTATCGAAGCGGGTGCATGGGATTATCTCTCGAAACCGGTCGATACCGAACAAATGATACGTGTACTTCGTGCTTGGTTGTACCGATAGTGGATAAAAAACAAACGTAAAGGTTCTTATATGGCTAAGAGCACGCCCGTCTCTGCCACACAATTTTCCGTTTTCGATAGCATGAAGGATGAAGACATCCGCCATCTACCGGATCCGGAACGCGTCAACATCCTGGTCGTGGATGATATTCCGGATAAGCTGAAGGCGTATCAGATAGTACTGGAAGAACTCGGCCAGAATCTGGTGACGGTGCATTCCGGCGAAGAAGCGCTCAAGCAAGTGCTCCGCCAGGAATTTGCCGTGATCCTACTCGATGTCAATATGCCGGGAATGGATGGTTTTGAAACCGCGGCCCTCATCCGTAAACGCAAAAAATCTTCGCGCACCCCGATCATTTTCCTGACCGCATTCACCGATGAACTCCGGGTGAATCAAGGCTATGCAAGCGGTGCGGTGGACTATCTGCCGACACCGGTGATGCCAGAAGTACTCAAAGCCAAGGTGCGTGTGTTCATCGAGCTGTTCCAGATGCGCCGTCAGGCAGCGATGCAGGCCGAAGAACATGCACGCCGCACGGCAGCAGAGGAAGCCGATCGCCGTAAAGACGAATTCCTGGGGATGCTCGGCCATGAACTCAGGAACCCCCTCGGGCCCATCAAGAATGCAGTAAAATTACTACAGATGACCGGTGGTTCTGCTGACGAGCAGACCAAGCAGCTGTATGATATCATTGGCCGTCAGGTCTCGCATATGGCGCGCCTCATCGATGATCTCCTGGATGCGACTCGGCTTGCGTGCGGCAAGGTCCTCCTCAAGAAAGACCTCTGTGATATCGCACGGCTTGTGCGTCAGACCACACAGGATTACCAGAGTGTGTTCGAAGCAAGCAATATCGAACTCGTCACCCACGTTCCGAATGTACCGGTATGGGTGGAGGGCGATCCGACACGCCTCGTGCAGGCGGTCGGTAACCTGCTGCACAATGCACATAAATTCACCGAGCCGTTCGGCAAGGTCACGGTCACCATGATGCTCGAGAAGAATGCACAAACCCCGCATATGATGGCGAAGATCACTGTGCGCGACACCGGTATCGGTATCGCACCGGATATGCTGGACCATGTATTCGATGTATTCCGCCAGGCGGAACAGGGGTTGGACCGCAACCGTGGCGGTCTCGGCCTTGGGCTCACGCTGGTGAAAGGCCTGGTGGAACTGCATAACGGCGATGTGTCGGTGAAGAGCGAGGGTCTTGGTAAAGGTGCAGAATTCATACTCCGCTTCCCGGTGGAATCTACGGCGAGCAACGTGCGTTCGACTTCGAATGTCAACCCAATCGGTAGCAAAAAAACCTATCGCATTTTGGTCATCGAAGATAACCAGGATGCAGCAGAGAGTGCACGCTTGCTACTCAAAACCGAGGGGCATGAGGTGCGCACTGCTGCCACGGGTCAAGACGGACTCGATCTCGCACGCAGTTTCAAGCCGCAAATCGTACTCTGTGATATCGGTCTTCCGGGCATGGACGGGTATCAGGTAGTGCGTGAACTGCGGAAGGATCCGGAAAGTGCGTCGGTCTATGCAATCGCACTCACAGGCTATGGTAGGGACGAGGATCAGCGCCAAGCATATCAGGCAGGTTTCAATCTGCATCTGACGAAGCCGATCGCCTATCCGAGTTTACAAAAAGCATTATATGCGTTGGAAGAAACAACGGCAGGCTAGGAGAGCGTTCTCAAGGCCGTTTGTATTCTGCGAAGAGTTTTTCGAAAAGTTGCATATCAACCGGCTTCACCCAGTGATGATGGAATCCTGCGGCTTTTGATTTCTCGCGTTCTTCCGAGCCATCCCAACCGGTCTGTGCGATGAAGAGTGTGTGGTCGAATCTGGGATCCTTGCGCAGTGTTTCGCACAGCTCGTAGCCATTCATACGCGGTAGCCCGATATCGAGCACGACGATGTCGGGCGTGAAACCCTCTAGGGCTTCAAGCGCACTACTGCCGCAATGAGCGATCTTCGCTGTGTGGCCCATGACTTCTACCATCAGGGCAGTCACCTTAGCGGAGGATTCATTATCATCAACGACCAGCACGGATAATTTTTTTGTAGCGCCCGCATCACCGTACGATTGCTTATCAGCGGTTGGCATAGGATCAATGGTATGTATGTAAATTCCACCTACAGGTTTAGTAGCACACATTCTCTTACGTTAATAGCAGTTTGTATAAAATTTATTATTCCAGCTCTTTTGGCTGCTCGCGTTTTTATCTGTACCGTGCCACGTTGCTACGAGTACCACTTTTAGGAGACCTTGCGATATGGCACGTGGCAGTAAAGCAGCTTACACCGATAAACAAAAGCGGCAGGCACGCCATATTGAAGAAAGCTATGAGGATAAGGGCGTTTCAGAGAAAGAAGCGGCCAGAAGAGCATGGTCGACGGTCAATAAGGAATCCGGCGGTGGGAAGAAATCCGGTTCAGGCAGATCAACCAAAAAGGGAAAATAACATGAAAAAACTATCTTTAGCTACTATGGGTTTAGTCATTACACTCGTTTCGGGTTGCGGTGAAAGCAAAAGTGATCGTGCGCTATCGGGCGCGGGTATCGGTGCGGGCGCAGGTGCGCTTGGCGGTGCCTTGGTGGGTGGTAACCCGGTGACCGGGGCCGTAGTAGGTGGTGCAGCAGGTGCAGCAACCGGCGCGCTGACCAAGAAAAAAGACCTGGATATGGGCAAACCGGTCTGGCGCTAACCTACGTAACAATAGTTAACGTATTTCTATTTAGCACTGTATAATCTTTATGCGTTCTTTATAATAAAGACCGTACTTCCTGCTTTATCTTTACGGCAGATTTCCGAAACTTAGGCATATGCGGTTTTTTAGGGGTAACGCCTACGATTTGACTACCTCCTCTTCAAAGCCTTTTACTCAATGAAAGGGTATCTATGCTTGAATTAAAAAATACATTGCTGGTAGTGGATGATGAACCGCAGATCCGCAAGATGTTGAACATCTTTTTGGATGCGTCTGATTTCAAGATCGAAGAAAGCGATTCTGGCAAACAAGCCATTCGTTTAGCGGCTTCCATCAAGCCGGACCTTATACTGCTCGATCTGGGGTTGCCGGATATGGATGGCAAAGAAGTGATCACAGCCCTGCGCGAATGGTCACAAACGCCTATCATCGTCCTTTCCGCACGTTCTGGGGATGAAGAGGTTACGCACGCGCTGAATCTCGGTGCGGATGACTATGTCGTGAAACCGTTTAATCCCGATGTATTACTCGCGCGCATCCAAGCGAACTTACGTAAATCGGCGATTCGTGAAGCGGGAGAACCGGCACTTACGAACGGCTCGCTGCGCATGGATCTGATCCGCCACGAAGTCTTTATCAAAGAAGACAGGTTATCGCTGACGCCGAAGGAATATGAACTGCTCCGCTACTTCATGGTGAACCGTGGAAAAATGCTGACGCATAAGCAGATCCTGAAAGAAGTATGGGGTCCGGCACACAGTGAGGACACGCAGTATCTGCGTGTCTATGTAGGGCAAGTGCGCGAGAAGATCGAGAAGGATCCGGCACTCAGAGGTTTGATCGTAACGGAACCAGGTATCGGTTACCGCATGGAGGTGCTTCGGCAACCCGTAGCGAACGCCGCCGCTTAAAAAACCCACGTTGCTTTGGTAAAGGACCCCGCCCTCAAAAGCGGGGTTCTTTTTTGTCGGTGGAAAGGCGATTTCTTTGCATGAGATTTATGAAAAATCCTATGAGCACGTACAGAATCTTAATGTTTTTTACCCTAGCGTGCGGCTGAAACAACCCTATTGGAAAGGACTATATTATGAATAAGCTCACCCTCTCGCTCACGGCACTTACTGTCGTTATTGCTGCTGGTGCCTATGCAGGCGCTGGTGCGTATGCCGCAGAAAAAGAAACCTACGGCACGGAAACCAAAATCGAACGGGATTCCGATGGTAACTATACCCGTAAGACCACGGAAGAATCCGAAGATGAAAACGGCACGAAAGTGGAAAACGAACGTAAAGTGAAAGTCGATGTGGATTCAGACGGCGACCGTGAAACCACGGTTGAGACCAAAACCTCGACGGACCCGAAAGGCCTGCTCAACAAAAAGAGCAGCAAAACCAAAGATCGTACCAGCATGAAAAACGGTAAGATCGAACGTTCGCACAAACGCGTCGTGAACGGTAAAACCGTTGAAGAAGAAAACCATACCCAGCAATAAGACCTTGCTGTAAGTGGTATCAGAAAAACCTGTCGGCTCATCCCGGCAGGTTTTTTACGAAGGGCACTTATCTCTTTTTTATCTAAGGCTTTTGCCATCCATAGAGGAATTTGATGGCTGAGTGTTTAAGCTCAACAACATAACTAACGATAAGGATGTTTATGATGATGGTGCTTTTTTTACTGACTTCCGTGGTCATTGCCTCTGTTGCGGTAGTGGCAGTGATGCCGAGCTTATCCGAGCTCGCGGATACCTATGCGGAGATGGAATAACCCAATAACTTCAAGAAGGAGTACATTATGATAAACTGGATCGTTACATTTTTCATTCTGGCGATATTTGCATCGTTCTTCGGATTTTTCGGTTTAGCCGGCACCTTTGCGGAGATTGCAAAATTCCTCGCGGTGGTATTCGTCATTCTTTTCGTGGCGAGTCTCATCTACAGCCTGATTACGGGTAGGTCTGCAAACCCACCCGCTTAAAACAACGTTCTCTACGTTGTTCTTTTGGCCTCCGATTGCTGATGCAGTCGGAGGCTTATTTTTTGTGGAATTCGAGAATCAGATAGGAATGATTATCGTGAAGACCGCACCACCCGAGGTGCTATTGCTGACGTCGATCGTGCCTTTCAGGAGTCTCGTAAGCCCTTTGCTGATCGTAAGGCCAAGACCCGTGCCGGCATTGCGGTTGTCGCCGTGTTTGAGGCGCGTGTATTTAGAGAAGATCTGGTTCTTTCTCCCAAGGGGAATACCAAGGCCATTATCCGATACGGTGATGATCGCTTTCCTGCCCTCTTGACGTGCCGCTAAACTGACCACGGGTGGATTACCCGCGTAACGGATCGCGTTATCGATCAGAAGTCCCAAGATGCGGCAGACAAGCACGGGGTCGGTATGGCAAGTCTGAAGCGGCGAGGGGAAGAAACACGAGATGCTGTTACCTTTGATGCGGTAGCGGTATTTATCGGCACAATCGCGCAGCAACATCTCGAGATCACACGCTTCCTTTTTCACTTTCACGAGTCCATTCTCGATGCGGAAGATATCGATGATGTTGGTGAAAAAACTATCCAGGCGATACGCCTCCTGAAGTGCTGCCGCAATCAGTTCATCGCTTTTGTCGGCAGGCAAGCGGTGCTTCATGCGATCATGTACTTCTAAAGAACCGATAACGGTGGCAAGGGGTGTTTTCAGGTCATGCGAAACCGAAGAGAGTATCTCTTGATACATCTTTGCTTTCTTTTGGTCGAAGGAGGGTGGTTTTGGTAACGGTTTGCTCCCACCTTCGTCTTCCGGAGATTTTTTCTTTGCCATGGCTTCCATACTACAACAACACACCCCGGGTGTGCCATTACTAAGATACGCGTGTTCAAGTGGGGTATTTTACTGTACTGCGGTATTGTCTTTGATTTTATCACCCGCATCTTTCACCGCGTCACCGATCTTCTGGCCGGGCGTTCGGCGCTCAAGCGTCCGTGCAGCATCCTTCGCAGACTTTCCTTCGCGAAGGTCATCGACCGCCTGGTCGAAGCGCTGTCCAAGCGAACGCTGGTCAGGCGTGGTGAGTAAGAGGTACAGACCAAGGGACAGAATCGCGATGATTAACAGTGTCGTAAGGGTTCTCGCCAAGCCATGAGCGTCGGAGTATCGGGGGGGCCGTATAGAATAGAATCTCGACATAGGTTTTCTCCTATTTTTTCCTTTTGGGTTACTTACTGAGGGCTCGGAGCATCCAGGCCGCTTTGTCGTGGAAGGCCATGCGTTCGATCATTAAATCGGCGGTCACATCGTCTTCGGCATCTTCTGCTGCTTTCAGCACGAGGCGAGCCTCCTGGGAGCAGATCTCGTGGCTTTCAAGCAAGTTCATAATCATCTGCCTGGCATCAGAAGGCAGTTTCTTATCTTCCTCCACTTGCGTGAGTGCACAGAATTCCCCAAGCGTGCCCGGCGCAAAATGGCCGAGTGCACGGATGCGTTCTGCGAGTGCATCGCCCGCTTTGTGCAACTCTTCGTAATGCTGCTCGAACAGGCTATGGAGCCCTACGAAATTCTCACCCGTCACGTTCCAGTGATAGAACAGGGATTTTTGATAGAGCGTATACGTGGAGGCGAGAAACCCCGATAACGCTTGCGCGACCGCATCCACATTTTGCATCTTACCGGCGGCGTTGCGGGCAAGTGCTTCTGCTTTCACGGGTACGGTTTTGGTCATCGATGTTTTATGCATAATCCTGTCCTTTTCATAGTGTGGTCATCATTGCATCTTTGGTATAAGAAAACGATAAGTCTTCCTGTTTTCAGATATAAAAATGCAAATAAAATAATGATTAATCACGAAGATATTCGAGTGGGTCATACGAGCCGAACGCGGTGACGAAGCGCGGTGAGCGGTAGATCTCGCGATCGTTATCCAAATGGTCGAAATCGCGGTCCAGCAACGGTATGGCATCCGCATGATTACTGAATAAGGTTTTTGCAGTATGTGCACGCATGGTCATCTCCTTTAGGTTGAATGTTGAAGGGTTACTCTGGGCAGATTTCATCGGCAGCAGGGAAGAACTGATCGAGTTCGCGCAATATCTTCACCAGCTCCTCGGCTTCGGCGGATTGTTTGCGGTCAGCGACCTGGCCGCCTTCATCCTCGAAACGTTCGGATTCCTCGACGGCGAGTTTGATCCGGTCGCGTACGTCGGCTACAAGGATCGCAAGTGCCGAAGGAAGTTCAGTACAATGTTCTTGTTTACAGCTGCCGAGACTGTTGCTGAGTGATTCGATTTTTGCCTTCGTATCCTTGCCTACGAGGGAAGTTTTGTTGTTGGCGAGGAATTGCTTCATCTCTGCAATCAGCGCATGCAGTTCATCAAGGGAACCTTTGAACAGAAGATGTTCCCGGCATTTCACGACTTTTTCTTTTTTGGTCTGGACATCGGTTAACATAAACATTCCTTTCTTCGTATGAGTGCAATTCACCAGTTGGGGACTAAAGATGCAGTAGTGGAAGTGCGGGTAGATGATAAAGAAGGGATAGCGATGCGCTGTTTTAGGAAACCCCTATGCAATAAAAAACCCCGGAACACGTGAGTATTCCGGGGTCTAAAATGAAGTACCTTCGAATTAACGCACAGGTACCACGGCTTCGGTGGTTACTGTGGTGGTTTTGGTTTCGCCATCGGGTGTACCTTCCGGCGCATAATAGGTTTTTTTCGTGACTACGCGTTGCTCCACGGGCGTTACTACGGTGGTTACTGGTACCATCGCAACGGGCACGAGCGCTGCACCCGTAGTGACGGCGATTACTTTCGGTTGCGCGATATTGGCAAGCTCTTGTGGGTTCGCGATCACGCCGTCGATTTCATAGAGTGCAGAGCCGAGCAACTGATGCTGCTTCACGATCTTATGGCCTTCGACGGTATAGTTACGTTTCTGCGGTTCGTTCATCGCGAGGTGGGTTTTGTCGATACTGAAGACGGCGCTATGGAGTGAATCCTCCAAGCCCACTTCGTGGGAGACGATGTGGTTACGTACGATATCGGCGAGCTCTTCTTTGCATGCATGGGAGTAGAAACACGGATATTTATCGCGTGAGATTTCGTTCATAGCGGCATTTGTCGGTGCGAAGACCGTGTAAGAGCCGCCACTGTTTAATTCATTTACTACACCCGTATCGATCATCGCCTGGTAAAACGCCGAGACGTTGCTGTTACCCTTCATGCTGTTCTCGACCGCCGTGTTGGTCGCGAAAGCCGGCGAAGAGAAGAAGCCGATAACACCTGCGGCACCTGCCGCAAGTAAAGTATGTTTAGATATTTTCATAGGTACCTCATTTAAATTAGGCGTTACAGTTGTATTCTGCCTGAAATCAAATAAGAACAGGGATTCATTTTCCATGCGTAAGGCAGGGAAGAATAGTAAAAACAAAGTAAAAGGAAACGTTGTTACGCTTACGAATTAAAGGAAGGAAGCGTACGTGCGATGTTATAAATATAGTTCATCCCACGATCGCTGTTGATACCGTATTTTCGTTCGATAAGACGCGCGAGACGAATGGCATCAGGCCCAGCAGCATCGAGCTCGCTCGTGGTGAGACTTTCCCACTCCTGCATGAGATAGCTGCGCAGAGAATCCCAATTGCAATTGGTGAGTTTACTTGAAAGATTGAGCTTATCCATCGTCTGATATCCAGTAGTGTGATTCTCTATCTATAGGATGCTTACAATAGATAACAGAAACAGTATAAGCCCGCAGTGCAGGAAAAAATGGAAACCATAAATATTCGGTAAGTGGTGCTAGGCCCGCGAGGGTTCGTTTACCTTTTTTACGCAGAAATTATAGTTTGGCGTTCTTTGACCCATCGAGAAATTAACCCATAGGGAATAACGTTCTTCAGTCGTTAAGCGGGCAGCGGCATTTTCATAGTAATTAAACCGAAGGAGTTATCCATGGCAAACCCACAAAAAAATCAGAACCAGCAACAGAATGAAGATTGCAATCAGAACAACAGCTGCAATATCTCCCAAAACGAAGCAGCCAATAAAAATGAGAGCAACAATAAAAAGAACAATCCGTCTCCAGCAGATCCGAATCAAGAAGGTGAAGAAGCCAACATTAATAAAAAAGATGTATTCAAACGTGCGGGCAAAGATGATGAATATGCCGATACGTTCCGCCAGAATAAGGCGAACGATCGCACCAACCAGAACCGTGAACCGGCAGATCTGTCGGAACGTCCTGGTAACGAATAATCGACATCGTTACTCATTCACGCATCCGGATGGGGTCAGAGGAAACTCTGGCCCTTTTCGTTTGGAGGTCCCTTCGTTCCCTAACTCGCTTTTTATAAATAGTGACCTGATATCACATCGCTTTCTGATGTGCTAAACGCCAGAAAAGAGGGGTAACCCTTTCTACAGGAGAAGTACTGATGATTAAACTTAGAGTCTTGCCGCTTGCCGGCGTATTGCTTTTTACCACCACGCTTGCAGGGCACACACCTGCTGCACAGGCATCACCCGAAAACCGTGCGGTCGTACGTGATGCGCGTGGCAATCCGGTGCGTGACGCGCGGGGTGATTGTGTGCGTAGCTCTTCGTATATCGGCACCGACCAGTGCGATGTCGTGCAAGAGCGTGTGGCATATTCTGCACGCCATTCTTACACGGAAGATGAGCGTACGGTGTATTTCAATTTCGATAAATCCAACCTCACCGCCGATGCACGTAATCGCTTGAACAGCCTGACCAAGGCACTCAAGGCCGATGAACAAGTGAAGGCGGCACACATCGTGGGCTTTGCTGACCGTATCGGTAGCGAAGAGTATAACGAACGACTCTCGAAACGCCGCGCGGTTGCGGTGAAAGACTATCTGGTCGGCCAAGGTCTAGTGAATACCGATGTCACCGAAACACGGTGGGTCGGTGAGAATGCACCGTCGACGCAGTGCGATAAAAACTTAGGCAGGAGTGAACTGATTTCATGCCTAGCCCGTGATCGTAAAGTGGAAGTCGAGGTCGAATACTACCCCGATAACCATCAAGCATCGCGTTAATAGACTAATTGTATCAACCCATCCTTAAGGAGATAAACTATGCTTACTTCAGTGACTCGTAATAAAAAAATCGGCACCGCAAAAGCAAAACACGCAGCCAGCAGTGTCAGCAAAAAAGCGGCGCGCATTTCTGAGAATATGGCAGATATGGCGAATGAAGCCGGCCAACAAGCGCGTGAGTTCATCGATTCAGCGGCAGCAAATATCAATGAGGCCAAAGAGTCGGTAGTCGAACGCATCCAGGAAAAACCGATCCAATCGAGCCTGATCGCACTCGGTGCCGGTTTCGTGCTCGGCATATTCTTTCGCCGTTCCTAAAACCTCTACACCATCAGAAGGTAATAACGCTATGCTGAGATATGTGAAACTTCTGGGGCTTCTGAACATGACTAGGCCCATGGGAAAGACGCCGAACATGAAGAAGATCATTATCAGCGTAGCGGCATTCATGGTGCTCACCACTGCGGTTGGAATGGTGGTGAGCATCTTTTTACTCAGTGGTTTTTACGGCATCTACCAATGGCTGTTATTGCATATGGATGGCGCTGCCGCCCTGGTGATTACGAGTGTGCTGGGGCTTGCCGTGGTAACACTCCTGGTTTGCCTGAGTATGCGCACGATTGGACGCGTGCTCGAAAGCTCGCGCGATGAAGATCCGGCAGGTTTTTCACTGGGTTCAGAAGCGCAGCGCGTTTTCCATGCGTTCTGCGACGGGTATAACCGTAAATAATATTTCCTACGTTTGTAATAAAAAACCGCCCGGAGAGGAGTGCCGGGCGGTTTTTTTATTCAGGGATAGATTGGACGCTTACGCCGCCTTATCACCTGAACAGCTGTCACAGAATTCTTTGATCTGTTTTTCAGCTTTCTCTTTGGCAATGCCATACTTCTCTTGCAGTTTGCCGTAGAACTGATCGCTCTTACCGTTATAGAGGGCGATTTCATCGTCCGTGAGTTTACCCCACTGTTCTTTGATTTTACCTTTAACCTGGTTCCAATTGCCTTGTACTTGCTCTTTATTCATATGAACTCCTATGGGTGAAAAAACGGCATCTGCCGCGTAGATAGAGTCTTACAAAACCAGACTAAGACTTCGATGTTCGCTACGGTTATAAATGATAAGCAGCCGGTAAAAAGCAAAGGGGACGTAAGCTTACTTACGTCCCCTTACCCTTCTTGGAGAAGAAGCTCTTAGTTCACGATGACTTTCTTGGCATTGATAAGCGACTGATTGCCGTTATCCAGATAGCCAATGACCGTGACGTTCGCGCCGGCGGATACGACCGCCGACTCTGGCGATTCGATCGTGACATTGATGCTGCCCGTATCATCTTTGAGCGTGAAGTGTTTCTCGTTACTCACATCGCCTACCGTGCCACTCAGTTTGATGAGGCCATCTTTCGGCAGGCTGTTGATTTTATAAGCAGAGGCACCCTCGAAAGAAATCGGTGTGTTTCCTTCCACCGCATCGCTCACTTTTTCAGCGAGCGGCTTGTTCACTTTCACGTTCGATGCATTGATCTCGGTGCCAAGGCCAAGGAAGCCTTTCTTCAGTGCGCCGGTGACCGTGACATTCTCGCCTTTTTCGAGCACCACGGATTTTGCCGCACCGATATCGACGGTGATGGTGCCACTGGCATCACGCAGTGTGAATTCCTGTGCGTTCTTTACATCCGCTACTGTGCCGGAGATGGTTACACTGCTGCCATCTTCCAAACGTTTGACGTTCGATACGGAAGCTAGTGCGCTTGTCGATGCGAAGGCGATAAGCGTAGTAATGGTGAGTGCGGCATGACGTTTCATGGGTTCTTCTCCTGTGAAATTATATCCCATTACTACGCGTTGCGACGTCAAAAGGCGATTGGGGTGACTGCCTGAAATATAATGCCCTGATAAAGACCTAAGACTGAAAAGGGCTTATGGTTACATAACCATAAGCCCCTTGGGTGATGATGGAATCAAAACCGTTTCACTAGTGCTGCAGGTTGGTTTGGGTCTGCAGGTTGGTTTCCGGTGACAGTGTATCGGTGGATACCGGAGTGTTGGTATCCGTAGTCGTATCCGTTTCTGTATCGGTTACGGTATCATCCGAGATGGTCTGATTCTCGAAATAACTGGTCTTTTTCGGTTTTGGTTTCACGGTCGGTGGTTTTGCCGGTTTCACGGTCGGCGGTACCGCCGGTGGGAAGACTTTCTTCTCTTTGCGTGCTTCGACCAGGTTACATTGGCATGCCTTATATTCTACGCCGTCTTTCGTTTTCTTGGTCACGTCGTTGCGGCAATCGATATCGATGTAGATATCACCCTTCGGGCATTTCTTCGCGGTATCCTGCCACGGCAGGGTTGACCAGTTATCTACCGGCGTTGCTTCGGCTTGTTCATACCAGAACGTTTGTGAACCATCGATGGGAGGTTTACATGCGCAAGAGAACCTATCCTTGAATTGGATTACTTCGCTTTTGTCCGTAATCTGATCGCAACGTACCTTTATGTTACTACGCAATCCTGTGGCAATACATTTAAGTTCATCTTCCGTCGCTGTACCCGGGCCTGGTTGGCCGATCTTGAGTTTACCGGTTTCCCATGGAACCGTCTCGGTACCAGTCTGGGGTTTCGGAGGCGATGTGTTCGAACCCGGTGCCGCATGCACCACCCCCGTCACTGTGAGGGTTAAAATGGCAATCGCCGTATATACTGTCTTGAACATAGGTACTCCTGGTTTAGACACACATCTGCCTTGAACTCTAGGCATGGTATGCCTGTGCGAGGGTATTGTAAATGCCCGAACCGCCAGGTCCGAAGGCTATTTGGCCGTTATTAACCGAATTTTAATCAATTTTTAGGTATTCCTGTCTACAGGTGGATTAATTGACGGGAATCAAGGCCAGCCGCCATTTCCTATGATTAAATTCCATATAACCTAACAGAAGGTATTATATGGAACTTGCCATTGTCATCGTTACCGCGGTTTTCTTTATATGTATGTTATCGCTCTTGCTCGGCGGCTCGATCTATTATTACACGAAGAAAGACGAGGAAAAGTCGCGTGCTATGGGCCGCATTGTGAAACACCATCTGCACGCATAAAACCCGCGACCTATTTAAAGATTTCTTAATAAGACAGGGGTATAATGGGTGGGTATGAAAGCCAACCCGGTCATACTCATTGTCTTTGATGGGAGTGATAGCGATATCAAACTCATCACCAGCCAACTGTTGGGTGCATCGCCTGCGGCATGGTTGTATCTGTCGCCGCACGCCGATGATGCGATGAAACAGATCAGCGAACGTAAACACGACATACTCCTGCTGGATGTGATGTTACCGAAATCTGACGTGGATGCGTCTCTTGCGTTAGGTGAGGAATATATCTATAGCCGCGAGGTGGCGTTCCGATTCAAAGAAGAACATCCGGAAGGGGTTATCCTTTTGGTTTCTTCCTATGCCGTGCAATACCAGGAGCATTATCCATCGATGTCGCGTGTGCTACCCAAAGAAGATTTACGCTCGCCCGAAGTCATACGGGAATTATTCGAGGGTATGGGCTTTGAAACACAAAAATTTATAAAATCGGTATCCGATGCAGGAGAGGAAGTACATTACCCAAGCCGTATCATGCAGGTCAGGCGGAGTGATTGGTTCAATGGCAGCAGGGAAGGCATGGAAGATTCCTGGAGCATCCGCACTTCGTATAAAAATCCGCACGACGATGAGCCAGAAAAAGGCCGGAAGAAATAAGCCCTTTACCCGAAAAAGAGCAATAGCTGATCTGCGACGGCACCGAGAAGTATGAGCGTGAAAGTGCCAAGAATGAGTCCGAGTAGAATCACAAAACCGTCGCGCTTGATCAGCCCCAGTGCGATGAAGGCCATCGACCAGCCCGGCATGAAATTGCCGAAGGGAATCGGCAGCGACATGATAGTCGCGAGTACGACGATCACAAGACCCAGCAAGGGTTGTATCGGCCGCGAACTCATCACCAAGAAGCGCGGGTAGAGCGCGTTTTCCATTTTTCTTATGGTAGGTATGCTATGCTTCAGTACCTTCGCGAAGGTTTTTGCCGGTATACGCTTTTCACCAAGGAATGTCGGTAACCACAAATCGGTTCTGCCGACCATCATCTCGAGCCCTATGATACCGATCGGAATGCCCGTGAGGGCAGAAAGTCCGGCAAAATTCGGAATCGGCAGGCAATTAGGAATACAGAACAGCAGGATCGCCAGGCCAAAAACCCGTTCTTTCAGCAGGCCGACGATATCCTCCAGGGATACGGTACGTTTGCGCTGGATCTTTGCCACCACCGTCCCTAGCAGATCGGAGGTGCGAAGGTCGTGGGTCCTCGGTTTCTTCATCTAAACATCACGCGAGTGGTTAACATCCGCTCATTGTAGGGATAATAGCGGAAGCTTCAATACGGCAGATGTGGGCAGACGATTCCCTGTCGGTATTTTATACGCTCCGTGCTAGGTAAGTGGGATGAAACGCGTATTAATCACAATACTGATCCTAACGGTTCTGCTTGCCGCTTGTGCCGATAACCACTGCACACCTGCACAGGCGAAAGAAGGTTTTTGTGGGGCTGCGCAATCGGATTGTCCGATGAAAGACCGCGACGGGCATGGGAAATGCTGGCCCCATTAAAAGCGTTAGGTGCCCGTAACCATAGGGATTTTCCCACTACCGTAAATAGGTTGCAAATCCAGGTGACATAAGAGAAAATTGGGTCGAGGAATAAAAAACGGTATGGTATGCCCCATCAATCGAATAAAAAACCCCAACTGGTAGAGCGCGAAGCAAGGCATCAATGCCTCATTTACCATGGCGCTCCCTCCCAGCAATTACCGGCGCTTGGTGCGGTGCTCAAACGAAAACTAAGCGAAGGTTATCGCTGTATGTATATTAATAGTATACCAATGGTGAATGGTATGCGGTCGTATCTGTGGACCATCGGCGTGGACGTGGAGAGCGATACCGCGAAAGGTCACTTGGTTTTCTCTTCGGAATCCTTACTCACCGAGGGTACGACGCTTGACGTCAAAGTGATGCTGAAGACGCTCGAGAACGCGCTCGATAAAGCACTTCAGGATGGGTATAAAGGACTCTGGGCCACCGGGGATATGACATTCGAGTTTGGCTATAAGGAAAATCTTGCGAAGCTGCTCGAATATGAATATGGGCTTGAGGAACTGATGGCTAAACGCATGGAACTTTGCGGCATTTGTCAGTACCATCAGGATACGCTGCCTAAAGAAGCGACGCCACAAGCCTTACTCACCCATCCGGTGATTTTCATCAATGAGACACTCTCACGGGTAAATTCCAACTACGTTCCTTTCGGCGCGAAGAATAATAAATCGAATCCGGATACGTGGGAATCTTCCTAAGACCGTAACGTGTGTAACATTTCGGCGTGCAAGTATATGCCCGGGCTTCTTGGCGCTAGCCGTGCAAAACCCAGTCATGGTTTAGTCGAACGAATGTTCAAATCACGATCTCGCCAGAACACTTCATAAAAAAAGCCACCCGAAAAGGTGGCTGTTTTTTTAAGAAATGGCTCCCCGGGAGGGAGCCTAACAAACATTCACTACCATTCGCAGCTATTCACTTATACCCCCTATAGCCCTTGCATTTCAAGGAAAAACACCTAATTATGTTTATGGGCGTTCTTAAGCGTTCGTAAAAAGCCGCCATTTATTTGTATGTAGGAGAGGATGTGGCCAGATATAGTAATAAGTTATCAGCCGTTACAGTGAACAAGCTCAAGAAGAGGGGCTACTATGCTGATGGAGGTAATCTGTATCTTCAGGTAAGTGAATCCGGCAGCAAATCATGGATACTGGGCAAAAACAACGGCGCACGATGATGCGCGAGCAGCTAGAGGCAGAGGGGGTCGATTTGGCTGCGCTCGTAGCTCAAGGAATCATCCGCGCACAGGAAAGCGGTGATGAACATATTTTGGCTGAATATATCAAAATGGCATTGCCCTATTGCTACCGTAAACTCCCTGCTGAACACGAGATACACACCAACCCACCTCGGATTGATTACTCTGAGGTGTTACTTGCGCACGGCATTCCGCTTCGCGAAGATTGTGGTGGGACGGCGGAAGCAAATGGGATGTAGCCGAGAGGAGGCTCAATAATGACTGAAAATACAGGCCTTATAACTCTGAGGTGCCTCTATTTGGTTATTGTCTTATTCGAGCACTGTTCTACCTGCCCCTTCGCCTCTTCGGTCTTGACGACGATCCAGCATCTCCAGGGGGATCCTGATTATCTCTATAACGGCTTTCCATCCCAATCTTGTGCTTTACCCATTCAAGCTCGCTTTCATTGAGGCACTCTTCTTGCGAAAGCCCAGACTGTCTTTTTTCAAATCTGGTACGATGGCCATCAATAGTTGGCGGTTGTGTACGAGATTTTTGTAATCTTCCCCAAAGCTCCGCAAACTTTATATCCTCATCTTCTGAGCCACCCAACTTTACCCCTAACAATTCAGCAAATTCTTCACGGTTTTTCCATTCTCGGGTTTTCCCCTTCTGATAATTTGTGGTCCCTTCCCACCAGGCTTTTGCATCGTCTGCGGTTTTTCCTTCCACCCCCTGGTAAATCATCTGTAAAGCATCAGGATAGAGGTAAAGATCTACGCTCCGCTTATCATCGCGGTGAAAATCAAGATATTTTACCGGAACCGATATACTTATCTTTTCTCCGTCTTCTCCAAGCGTAAAACTGACACTACGAGCAAGCGGCGGCCTGATAGAAAAATTATGACTAAGCTGTTCCTTAATATCCATTAATTGCTCATATTTTTTTGTTCCTCGATTAATTCTGAGCACTATGGCAGCCTTCTCGAAGGTTAGAGCCTCTGGAGGATGCTGGTCTTTTATCTTGCCATATAAAAGCCCTCTGAAATTCTCCAGAACCAGCTTATTAACCCCAAACACACGCTTCCCGGTTTCCTCATCCCGGAAATAACCTATCATGTCTATGGGAAAGCGCATTTCCCGATAGGTAAGCGGCCCCAGGATCGCCACCGTTTGCTCTTGTGCTCTTCTTTGCACATATGCTTGCTCAAGCCCTTGCATAAGAGGCTCTATGGCTTTTTCAGAACGCTTTAAGGCCTTAGCTAGTTCCGGAAGAGTGTAGGTGCTAGCATCTTTGATGGGTAATCGCTTGGTATCCCTCTCTTCTTGTCGACGCGCTAGAAACTCATGCATATCCCTCTGATAATAATGCACGGTTAAACCGTCTACCGTTGGGAAAGGTGAAGCGGCTTCTCCGCTGCCACCACTCTGGCTGGGTTGATAGGTTGCTTCTTCATCGGGAACCCATAAACCTCCAAGAACTTCACCAGGAATTGCTTGATCAAACATTCTCCTCGATACTGTAGCGGTCATTCCATAAGCACGCCTTTTGTCTTCATGCCTGCGATCGATACGGCCAAAGAACTGCACTGGGGGAATGGGTGAGCGATTGAAAGATAAATCAACAGCAATTTGTGCAGGAGGTAGATCAGCACCGGTGCTAATTATCTCCGCGTTGGTAAGGGCGCAATGACCTGTGCCGTTATTATAGTTAGTAACGATGGCGACAAGGTCGCCGGAATCAGTTTGGCCACTTACCGCTTGTGCATAACCCTCACCAAAAAAATCGTTCAGCCTATCAGCAAAACGTCCTGCAAGACTGATCGTGGGAAAACGCCAAATAGATTGCATGTCACGAAATGGCGTTCCAGTAAGGGGGCATTTTGTGCGTGGATTTGTAAAGAATTTGAATGCAGCTTCTTCAATTCCAGATTGTTCATAAACCCTACGCCGGAACGCTTCTGTGTATTCTCCGTCTGGCGTAATTTCCCCACCTGAACCAGGATCATAGTTTACTTCCAGTACGACATTAACCGTTTCAGCAATAATCTCGTCTTTGGCAGCCTGTTTAAACGTCATCTCCCGTATGTATGGTTTTCCGTCCAGGACATAATCAGCAACAGAGAGTCCATCGAGGTATATATCGGTTGCTGTAAACATGACCACATGACAGTTGGGCCGCAATACTTCACGGACGAATCTACCAATACCGTCATATTCATTGCCACGGGCGGCGAGGTGAGCTTCATCAATAATAGTAAGGTCATATTTTGCGGGATCTAATATCTTATCAGCATACAAAATCTTCGCTTCGGAAAACGTCATGGCGGTTATAGATGCATCCAGCGCCGCCTGCAGCCTTCCTGCGCTAGCACCGGGTATGTATGCTTGAGCATGCTCTGCTGGAACACCAAACAGCTCAGCGTTATGCAGCTTTCTGATAAACTGATCACGCAAATACCCTGTAGGGAAAATAGCGAGAACTTTTCTGTCATACGCAAAATCCCCATCTAATCGACGATTCACTGCAACTGCCAATGCGCCTGCAATAATACTTTTTCCAGAACCCATCGGATCCTTGATGATGCCGTAGGTGGCCTCAGTTCTGAAATGATTCGCAGTAAGGGGCAACGCATCTCGCTGATGATCCCATAGCCACGGAATTACATTATCATCATGAGTGGCTAATATTCTATCTATTACCATTCTACGCTGTGTTGAGTGTAATGCCATTTACTCATCTCCATCTTATCGTATCATTGTTCCTTAACTTCTTGGCCTATTAGCGGCACCTCTGGCTTGCTCTTTTAATTGCACCACTTTTCCAAAAAATTCTTCACGCTGCCGCACCGTGGCCACTGCATCACTAAAGTATTCAATTGGACGGCTGGGACTATATTTTTCCGGTACGCTTCTCCTGGTAACTCTTACTGCTTGGTCGGTGGTAGGATTCGTGTAAGGAGAATACTCGTTGTTTGCATGTTCTCTGAGCGACGCATTGATTTGTGCGATAAAAGGTTCGATAAGTTTTTCATCTTCGGCTTTTACACGAAAACCGATTTCAACTGGATTGCCAATGTGCTCAATATCTTTCTTGCCACGAATCGGGTGTAACACTGCCTCATTATTGTTAAAGCGCGCTGCCCTTCTCAATTGCAGGCGAAACACAATACTTTCTCCCTCCTGACGTTGTGTGGAAGTCACTGCAGCAAGGTCAGCTATGGGGTGGACGTTATCTCTATCACGATAAAAAGAATCTGTGATGATGTCACCTAACTTCCTGCGATCCAAACAGACCGCTCCAGATTGCTGTAGACCATCCTTATTGATTAATTGGTGCTCCAGTGTTATTGGATCAAACAATAGCTGATTATGATCATTTTCTTTCACCAGCTTTCCACCTTCAAGTGCCCAAACTGCTCCGATTGAGTGCAGTCTCTCAAGTTGATAGTAGAGGCGCTCCATAAATTCTGCGCCAATAATCTTTGCTGCCTCGGGATCTAGTGTCCCAATCTTGCGATAGAAAACTCTCCTATATTCGCTCCCTTTTTGCTCCCCTTCGCCACCTGCTTTTATGTGTATCTCACCTCTAATCGCAAAGCTATCTCCGTGCCGCTGGACACATGCTGGCCCTGCGAAGGTTTGCTGATTCTGATCATTAGAGCCATCTCCTATCAGCACTCTCTCCTTAAACGCCTCTACAGGAATAACCTGTGCTCTGTGCCACTGTTTCTGCTTTATCAAATCGTTTCGAGCTTTCTTAACAACGGCCGCTTCTTCACTGTCAGTCCTATCTTTCTTCTCCACTCCCGCAAGATCTTTTATAAGCTCGTCTTGCCACTCAGCCTTGGTCATGGACTGTCGACTATCTGTCTTTTCTCTCATTACCTTAAGGAGTATCTCTTTTCGCCTCTCTGCTTCTTCGTGTGCCGCTTGAGCCTCGTCTCTGGTTGCCTCAACGTTACCATCCGGAATTTTGTACTGCACACCCAGGGGTACTGTAGCCTCTACTTTCTTAATGACATCTTTATAGCTTTTATCTTCCTGCCTTACTCGACGCGTTTCTTCAAACACACACTTAAGCGCATAAACATCGCCCTCGTTTCCTAGAATAGCGGATGTCAGTTTCTTGGTTTTTGAACTTTTACCCATCGGCAAATGATCGTTCCTTCTAATATTGCCTGAGCCAGTTCCTTCTTTTGTAACCTCGTAATATGGATAAATATCGTCACGATCAAACAGATAGCTTTCTACCGCACGGCGTATGATATTTGCATCATCCAGGTCTATGGAGGTGTCATAAGAGCGCGTAAATTTCTCGTTCTTATCGTCAATAAACACGATGTCTAGGCGATGCGTTCCTTCAGAACTTAGTATGCACTGCAACATATTTTGTGGAGGGTCTTTTGCCAGCACTTCCGGTAAGACAATACAATCCATTTCATCCATTATTTTCCGGATTATTCTTTCAACATCATCACTTTTCGGCCGCTGCCTTTGTACGCGGTCAAGTATAACTACTTCTATTTTTTCTATTTCTTCTGGCGCTTCATCAGGCTCCGTTTCTGTAGCCGGTTGGTCCTGTTGTGGCATAAGCGTTTTCAGTCCCACCGCGGCAAGGGCTTGCTCGGCTAAAACGGATCTTCGATGCTCTAGCTGCTGTCTTACCTCTTCATCATTTTCTCGTAAAGCGGGGTTGGGCGATAGGAGTAAGAGCTGTATTTCATGAAGCTCAATAATGGCCTCACGACTGCCAAGCGCCGAGACCATGATTACCGGAGCCCTTTCAAGTGCGGCAAGCGCACGCTGATTTGCTTCTTTCCAACGTTCTGTAATCGCTGTTTCCATCTGCTGGATCAATCGATCCAAATCGGAAAGGACTCCTTTCCTGTTCTCAGGAGCAACTCCCACCTGGAAGTGCGCCTTCAATTCGCCAGTATTTCCTATAACTCTGGTGGCAGATAGCTCATCAATATATCCAACATTGACCTCAGCATATTCTGCGCTGGCAGCATTATGAATGATGTTGTGCTGAAGCAGCCGCAGCAAAACTTCAGCTCTTCTGACCTCCTTCTCCGCACCAACAGCCGGCGTATTCTGCTCTGCAAGTAACTCTGATATGGCATTCCTTAAGCGTGTTTCTGCTGCAATAGGCCTCTCAGGAACATCGGCATCTTCAGACGTTGATATATGTTCTGCTATTCTTAAAATATCATCTGACAATAGTGCCGAGCCCAACTCCCGGTGTAATGGGTTGACTGGTATTAGAGAGCGAGTAATGGCTCTAATTTCTTGGGGCTCTTTATCCACCTCTGCCATGTTCCCCTCCTTCCAAATATTTTAAGCCGGGGTGGGCATCGTCTCGTGTTGCCTCTGCTATTATTTTTTTTGCAATTACTTGTGCTGGTTCCAGGCTATACCCAATAGAACCACCGCGCCGTGTGCCAACCTCACTCGCCAATCCTGATCTAACTGCCGCCTGCCTTTCGCGGAATTTATCCAGATTGACTTTGGGCGGATCAACCTGAGTTTGTGGCGGCGGAGTAACATCTAGCGCGGGCAACTCTCCCCCAAGCTCAACTAAACCAACCTCTGCAAATCTGATAAATTTTTGATAAATCAGATAGTTGATCGGGAAATCTTTCTTGACTCTTTCCGTGTCATATTCTGAATTGTGCAGCCAGCCATGTAGAAAACCAATCCTTCTTCCGATAAGTAAATCCAGTGGGCCTATACCCTTTGCTACATTTTCATAATATGTGTTACCTGTTAACTTTTTTTCGAACTCACGCTTTGCTTTCTCTTCCAATCCATCTTCTATTTGCTCAACAATACGAGGGGGAAATAAATTAAAGACAGCACCGGCTATATTCATACCCAAATCATCTGGATCTTTCGATACAGGTGACTGAAAATAGGCCACCTTGGAGATGGTTCTCTTGGAAAACCCCAACTTGGTTGAGTTATCAAATAGAACAATGCCTGCACTAGCTAAGGAAAGAAGGCTCCTGAATAATTCAGGACAGAATGGAGAGGTATCGAGAATATTCTGAAGTGCCAAGACTCTTTTTTCCCCTATGGGGGTAACGCGTTTTGCTTCATTAGCAGCCACCACCGCTCGGGATGACGCGATAACCTGATCCAGATTGTCGACAACCTTTCCTCGGGCGGCGTTATACAAGAGCTCTTCCCAGTTTTGTGCGGGCACCACTTCTGTAAAGTATTTAATATTTCTCCGGATAATACTATCGTCGTCTAAGCCGGAGAGAATTTTATCTATTACCACGTCCACATCGTCAAGATCAGCTGGCTTTAATGTGGTGAGCGCCAAGTGAAGAGGCATATGACCAATATCAGGCTTGGGAGTAGTTAATCTAATACTGTCCAACACAGACATCGGGTTGCCTATGAGCGGAATTACGATTTCATCATGTCCTATGATAGGGTATTTGGGTCTTTCTCTCTTAGCAGCACCCCTTTTAATTCCAGCATTGATATAAAGCTTCTCCATGATCGCCTCAGAGAGACTTTGAGGATCTGGATATGTAGTTGAATCTATTACCTCTATCTCTCCTCTATCGATATTTGGCCGGATGCGATTGATTATTTCTCTAAGCTGTGCGTCCCCTTTGCCTTTCCAGAAGGAATCGGCTGGTTTTGGCAAGGTTGCGACAGCCACAGGGTAAGGTTCTCTAAGCATTTTATCTAAGTCTGCTAAGACGGCGTCCTTACGCTCAGGTTCCCTGACTTTCATTATAGCCACTCTATCAAGGACATAGATCTCTTTTATGTCCCGTCCATAGGATAATTGAGGCGCAATGGTGCCGTGAAGGTCCCTAAAGACACTTGTTTTTTGATCAAGTTCTTCAGGCGTCCCACCCGCTACAATGATGACTTTGGCCATAATTAAGCTTCCCAGTTGAACATCATTATAGTGCGTAATGATTAATGAATTATTAACATGTTGGGGCTATTCTGGCGTAAACCGCCTGCAGCACCGCGGAGCATGAGCACCAGGCACTCAAATCTGAAAAGCAAAGAATGCTTGAGACCATCAAGCAGGCCTTCCTAGAAGCCGAGAAGTTTTTACAGAGTCAGTAATTAAGAGGCCGTGGAGAGCCTCATGCTCGAAGCTCTCCACGCCCTGTTACGCTGTCAAAAGTCAATGACCTTACTTCATCTCCTGCTGCGCCTCAACGAGATAACCCTGAATCGTTTCAACCAAGCTCTTGGTGTTCATGAGTGTCTCAACGGCAACCGTGCTAAAATGCTCTGGTTTGACAATCGCATTAAGGCGATCACCAATTGAAAGCAGAGCCTCAATGCGTGCAGCTACAACTTCCAGCAGGCTTATTGCGTCGGTTACTGAGATATTGGGATTTTTACTCATGATTGTCTCCTTTGGTTGGGTTGTTTGGTACAGCAGCGCTACCATCACTTTCTTCAAGAGCTTTTGCACCCGCTTTTTCGCGCTCTTCACGTATTAGCCTTTTAGCAAGCTCTATGTACTTTTTATCGTCCTCTTCTTCCTCTATGCGCTGCTGTTCTTTCTCTACGTGACCATGAGATGTGAATAAGCTTAATAAACTTCTCGAAATATGTTCCTCTTCCTCTATACGACATTGCTCTTCTAATGAATGGATCGCATTGGTCATGACTACTTCTCCTCTTCGCGGATAAGTTCACAACCTTTGCCACCCGCATTGCTGCCGGTGTTCACTACCAGATCATAAAGCTCTTGAGTGGTTACCCACTTCTCCACACCATTGCAGCGCACATGCTTCATCGGCATAGATTGCTTCGTATGTGGTGAGGTGGTGCAGGCGGTAAGTAGTATAGGAAGGATGATGAGAAATTTAGACATAAGCGGTCTCCTACATGCGTTGTTGAACGTTTGTAGCCGCGAATGATTTGTAGGTAAGTTTGTATGTTGAAAGCGCTCTATAAAGAGCATCTCACTGATATACAAAGACTAATCAGTGAGAAATGGCTCCCCGGGAGGGATTCGAACCCCCGACCATTCGATTAACAGTCGAATGCTCTACCGCTGAGCTACCAGGGAACAAAGGTAAGCTGACAGAGGGGGAGAATTAAGCCCATTATCCGGTAAAATGCAAGTTTTTTCCTCGTTCTGCCGGCAGTAGCCATCGAGGAGGGCTTGAAAGTGCCGGAAATCCAGGAAAATTAGTCCCCTCGGACGGCCAGGCAGGTGACATCACGGTCTTTCAGTTTATGGCAGCGGTCGCTCGCGTCAAAACGGCTGTAGAGGGGCCCTGCGCGCATCTGGTAGCGCGCATCTTTAAGCCCGAAGGTTTTCGGTACATAAATGCTCAGTTTCAGCGCATTCAGTACGTCTTTATGTTTCTCGCTAAGCTCCTTCCAATGCTTGAGTACTTCGGATTCATCCTTGAAGCTTCCAAGCTGGAGCCAGTAGATCGTGCGGTCGGGATTGGCATCGTAGGTGAAACTGTCGGCCGTATGTTTTTCGGGCTGGAAGGCGAGCGATTTGATCGGGACACCCTTGCCGAGTTCGTAGATTACGGAGCAGGTAAGCGCCCCTTGTTTGAACAGCGTACAGGCTTGTGCGGCATCCTGCGAGTTGTTGAAGTTACCGACGCGTAGCGCCAGGCTCTTCGTACCGTCAGGATTATCCATCGACTGGGTTTTCATGCGCAGGCTTAAACCCTCGCGTGCAATGGTTTTGTCGAACAACTGGAAGGCATCCTCTTCGTTTGCGAAACTCGCAAGCTCGATCCAATAACCGCGTGCGCCCTCGCTCTTATCCGAGCCGAACCATCCGCCGGAACGCAAATCGAAATTCGGTTTTGCATCCGGTACCGCGACCACGCGGACATTCCGCGGTGTCGAGAGCGGTACGCGGACGGCTTCTGCCACCTCAACGGTACCTTGTTTTGCGGCTTCTGCATCCGGCACCATGACGGGTTCGTCACTGCCGGCGGCGGGGCTCGGTGCGATCGCTTCGATATCGGCGATCGTGGCCTCTTTCTTCTGCCCTGCTGGATCCATCGTACCTTCCGATGGATCCGGTGCTGCTCCTGCGAGCGGAGGAAGATCGGATTCAGCAACAGATGGGGTCGGGGTGGCGTGGCCGGTATCGATAGCGGTTGCGGGTGCAGGAGTGAAGGCCTTATTCTCGAGGGCCGCCAGCTGTTGCCAGAATTCGGCGTCGCTTTGTGCGTTACTCTTTTCGGTTTTCTTGATCGGTTTCGCGGCAGCAGGTTTTTGCGGGGTGGGCTCTATAGATTGCCTGGCAGGTTTCTCCGCCGGCGGCACCGGGGCTGCTACCGGTGGTTTGGATGCTTGCTGTTTCTTGATCGCGTTCAATTTTTTGAGGAGCACATCCGTGCTTTGCTGCATCTGCTCGCGATCGAGTTCTTCTTCGGTCTTGCCGGTATCCGCATGGTTTGCGGGTGGGTTGACCTTTACCTCTGGTGCAGAGGGTTTCGGCGGCGGGCCACCATGTTCGGTCTCCGTCGGGGTTTTATCATTGGCCGGTGGCAGCGGTGGCAATTCCGGTGGCAGCTCAGGTGTTGTCTGGGGTTTCGGCGCGTCCGGGGTTTCGATGCGCACGATCACATCCTCCGGTGGTGTGGAGGGTGCCGGCGCCGGCGCGTCTGCTTTTGCGGATTTCTTCTCCGCGCTCTTTGCCGGGGGTTCCGTTGGTTTGACTTCCGTCGGCTTCACCGGTTTGGCGGTTTCCTTCTCGGGAGCGGGTGTTGCTTCGAGCGGGGGGAGTTCGATTGTAGGCAGGGCAACGTTAGGTGCAGGGGCTGGCGCAGCGGCCGTCTCTTTCGGCGCGGCAATCGTAGCAGGGGCTTCCGGGATTTTTACAGGGGCAGGGGGCGTGGTGGTATCGATTACTGTCACGGCCGGTGCGGTGGTGGCTTCACGCTGTTTGCGTTCGGATTCGATGGCTTTCTTCGCCGCCTCTACGCGCTCTGTTGCTTCTTTCGCGGCATCTTCCTTTGCTTTGGCGACCTTTGCCGCCTCGATGGCACCCGCTGCCTGTTTTGCGGCTTCGATGCGTGCCTGTTCGATTTTTTCAGCCGCACGTTTTGCAGCATCCAGACGGGCTTTGCGCTCCTCTTCATCGGCGATGATTTTTGCAGCAGCGACTTTCTCTGCCTCCTGGCGGTCGGCATCCTTGCGGATATCCTCCATCGACTGGTTCGGGTTCACCGGAAAGGGTTGCAGTGCGGCGGAGGGTGTTCCTTCAAGCGATACGGGAAGATCGGCGGGGGTTGGTGCTGCCTGTGCTACCACCGGTGCTACCGGTGCAGGCACCGCAGCGGGGGCAATCGTGTTACCGCGTAGATTCTGCGTGATGGCTTGTGCCATTGCAGCGGTGTCGGTGGGTTTGTTTGCGGGAGCAGATGATTTTGCAGAAGGTGTCGCGGCATCGCGCACCGAGAGCACGAAGAAAGGCTTGTTCGCAGGACTTTTCTGTGGGGGCACAGCAGTTGCGGCACTGACGGCGCTATCCACCGGGCTTTGATACGGTGCAAGTAAGCTTAAGACCTCGGGATCATTCTTCTCGCGTGCGATATCGACCGCGGATTGGCCTTTCATATTCACCGCACTCGTGTTCGCACCACCCATCAAAAGCAAACGAACGATCTTGCTGTTCTTGGTCTCCGCGGCTTTGAGGAGCGGTGTTTCATTCTGTTTGTTGACGGCATTCACATCCGCACCCGATTCCATGAGCAGGCGTGCGGCCCCTTGCTTGCCAGCGGCAACGGCACGCATCAAGGGCGTCCAGCCCTCGCTGTCTGCCATATCGACATAGGCGCCGTAACGGATCAGCATCTTCACGATATCGACATTGTCCTGACGCGCGGCGAGATGGAGGGCAGTCGCACCACCCACATCGACCGCGTTCGGGTTCGCACCGGCAGAGAGCAGCATCTCGGTCGTGGTGAAATTGCCTTTGAAGGCGGCGCGCATCAGCGGGGTGACATCGAATTTGCCGCGACTATTCGCAGAGTGGCGCTCGCGGATCAGGCGGGAAGCCTCCATCGTATCGCCATGTTCGATGGCATCGACGAGCGGTTCATCGAAGGAGGTTTCTTCAGCATGGGCGAGGGGAGCTACACCAAGCAGGCTTACGGTGAGAAGAAGTCGCGCAGCACAAAGACTGCCCAGGATGGGACCAGAAGCCGGTATTTTCCAATTAAACCGCCAGTCTTTACGCACACCACACCTATCCTGAACACAGCAGGTAGTAAGTTATCACCTCATTAATACCTAAATATGGTGCTCTGGCCAACATATATATAGGATTTCCTTGCGGTTTTCTGTGCGGTCGACCTGCGTGGATAAGTGTGGGGTCACGGCCACAGGTCTGTCCTAAAAGGAAACGCAGGTGATTGCGTGATTCGGTTGCATGCAATCAAGCGTGAGCGCCATTTTTATGCATCCCTTACAGGGAAAGTGGCGAACATGGTTGTTTGACCGATAGTTTCATTCACATAGAATTGTCGCTGGAGATTATTTGGAGGAGTAAAATCATGCGCAACATTCTGTTTTCTACATCACTCGCAGCCGGAATGCTTCTGGCACTCGCGACACCCGCAACCGTCCGCGCACAAGATAGCGCGATTTCATCCATCGAAGAGTTGATGGGACAGAAAGTAACGCTCGTTTCACGTAAGGAAGAACGTGCGGTCGAAGCGGCAAGCTCGATCTACGTCATCACGCAGGAAGATATCCGCCGCTCCGGCATGACGAATATCCCGGAACTGCTCCGCATGGTGCCGGGCCTGCATGTCGCACGTGCCGATTCCAAAGGCTGGGTGGTCAGCGCCCGTGGTTTCTCCGACCAATTCTCGAACAAACTGCTCGTCATGATCGACGGCCGCACGGTATATAACCCTCTCTTCTCCGGTGTGTATTGGGATACGCAGGATTATCCTCTCGAAGATATCGAACGTATCGAGGTGGTGCGTGGCCCGGGCGGTACGCTCTGGGGTGCAAATGCCGTGAACGGTGTGATCAATATCGTTACGAAGAAGGCAGAATTCACCCAAGGTAATTACGCATCCGTGGGCTTCGGTAACGAACTCCGCGGGCTTGCAGAAGCACGCCATGGCGGCAAGATCGGAGAGAACACCTACTATCGCGTCTATGCGAAACACCAGGACAACGATGATTCATCGCTCATGAACGGCGATGATGCGGGTGATGCATGGCGTATGTCGCATTCCGGTTTCCGTATCGACACGCAGGCGCATAATGGTGCGACGCGTATCACCACGCAGGGCGATGCGTATTACGGACGTGAAGACTGGGATTATCTGGAGCCGAACATCGCGTCACCGATTCTGGTACGTCCGGCGCAGTTCAAAGAGGATGATATGGGTGGCAACTTCCTGACCCGTGTGGAGCACACGAACGAGGATGGTTCCATTCATACGCTGCAAGCATACCTCGACAACTATTACCGCGACAACTTCTCGCTCGAACAAAGCGTCACCACGGCGGACTTGGATTACCAATACCAGTTCGATGTCGGCAAACGCCACCAAGTCGTGGTGGGTGCAGGCTACCGGAGTACCTTCTTCGATCTGGAGTCGACCCCGCTCATCAACTATCCATTCACCCGCGCCAACGAGCAAACCGTGAGCGCGTTCGCGCAGGATAAGATCGCGCTGGTGCCAGATTCGGTGTTCCTGACACTCGGTTCGAAATTCGAGAACAACGACCACACGCATTTCGAGATGCAGCCCTCGGCGCGTATCTCGTGGCTGCCGACGAGTAAACAAACCCTGTGGGCGGCCGTCTCCCGCGTGGTGCGTACGCCTAGTATCAGTGAAGACTCGTTCTTAGGTACGGAACGTGCGTTCCCAGGGAACTTCCTCTTCCCGGGTGCGCCGGCGGGTTACATCACCTTCAACGGTTCGCCGCAAACACAGTCGGAAGAACTCGTGGCCTACGAACTGGGTTATCGCGTGCAACCGACGGATACGGTCGCGGTCGATACCTCCGTGTTCTATAACGATTACGCAAAGCTGACGACGTTTGAGCGGGGTCTTCCGACTATCGACCGCCTGGGTCGTTTTGTGTTGCCCTATACCATCGACAATAATGCGGATGGTAAAGGTTACGGTGTGGAAAGCTCGGTGAACTGGGAAGTAACGCCGGATTGGAATTTATCGGCCGGTTATTCGCTCCTGGTCCTCGATATCGAGAACGATCCGGGCTCTACCGATCCGCGGAACGTTCTCACGGAACAGAAGTCTCCCCGCCATCAATTCAACATCCGTTCCAAACTGGATCTGCCGCATAACGTGAAACTGGATAACGCTGCCTACTGGGTAGATGATGTGCTCAATACCGATGCATATATTCGCTTCGATACCCGTCTGGCATGGGAAGCGACCGAAGGTGTGGAGCTCAGCCTGACCGGTCAGAACCTGTTCGACAACCATCATCCGGAATTCGATTCGGTGCTCTATGGCCAACCCACCCAGGTAGACCGTTCTATATTCGGACAAGTGAAGCTGCGCTTCTAGGCATTACGCCATGCGGGTTTCACCGAAACAATTTAGCGTAAACGGACTATTGCTTTTTGATGCAACGGAGGGTAGAAGATGACACCCTTCCATACATCAAAAACAGTATTATCCTCTCGCATGTTACGTCGAATAATCCTTGTTATTAGTCTCGTGGTAGCCTTCTCACTCGGGACCCGTGTTACTTGGGCACAGACCTCCGAGTACGACATCAAGGCACAGTTCATCTATAACATCCTTCGGATGACGGAGTGGAAATCTGCTGCCATCAAAAAGAATGGTCTGGTGCTCTGCACACTCGGTGCCGATCCGTTTCATAGTGCACTTGATAAAGTGGCCGACAAGAGTTCCGATCTGAAAATCGTACTCAAACGTAACATCGTGCTTTCGGATGTTACAAGTTGCAATGCTCTCTACATCAGCTCGACCGAGAAAGATGTCGGTCGTATCATCCGTAAGATCGGCAGTGCGCCGATACTCACCTTCAGCGATATGCAAGGCTTTGTCGATGAAAAGGGCATGGTGGGCTTCATCGATGTCGACGGGAAGATCCGCTTTGAGATCAACATGGCAAGCGTGAATGCGGCCGACCTCAAGCTGAGTGCGAAACTGCTCGAACTCTCACGTCGGATCGTGCGTTAAGCCGTTCGCTCTGCGATACAGACATGCTCCCCACGGGTGCGCATCAGTAGTTCCCATTCCTTGGTACTCACATACGGCTTTTGCATCTCCTGGAAAAGATGGAGGCTTCGTTGTTCCATGCCGAAGAGTTTGACGAAAGCGGACATACGTTCCGGTGTCATGGCAAATCCTTCCATGCGCTCATGCCGCTTCTGCCACAGGCGCGAGAGCAGTCGGTCACGGCCGCGATCATCCATGAACGTGAAGGCAAAGAGGCTGCCCTTGGCACTCAGCTGCTGGATCTGGCGGAAAAGATCGGCGATGGTTGCCTCCGATAGATACATGCTTACCCCTTCCAGGATAAAAATGGATACCGCGTTCTTATCAAAGCGTGGGTGGTTCGTAAGCACATCCTGTAATTTGGAGACGGAAAGGTCGGCAGGGACGAACTCGATGGGGGCTTGTAAGGAGGTGGCAAGGACGGCCGAGCGTTTGGCCGATTGGGTTTCAGGTTTATCGATCTCGAAGAAACGTGCGTTCGGGAACTGCCGTGATAAGCGCAGTGTCAGCGTATCAAAGCCGGCACCGATCACCACCACCTGCCTAGCGCCATTCTGCAGATGCTCCACAGTCGCCGCCTCGATCACCCGCTTCCTGAGTGCGTAGTTGAGGATCATGCCAGGATAGGCAAGGTTGACGAGGGTGCGCACCATGAAGCGGTAGGGTGGGAAGGTAAGATGCTTACCGTAGTGCGGTTTATGTGTAAGCGTGCGGATGAAGCTGAGCAGTAGCTCTGCGGATTCTTTGGGTACAAGAGAACCCCGCTTGCTATCGCGGGATAGAAATACCAGACCTTTAGAGACAAGGAGAGCGGACGCGCTCGTCGTGGATTCAGACAAAGGCCTACCCGCGCGCGATGATGTATTCGATTTGCTCCGGCGTACAAAGGCCGAGCTGGGCAGCGAGTTCGCCGAAGCGCACACGGTTACCTTGAGAGGTCGCGAGTTCCCGTTGCTTCTGCAGGATGAGATCGCGTTGTTCCATCGAGATGAATTCCGCCGAGACCAGTTTGAAACCGATATAGACACGCGGGTCGACCTTATAGAGCATCTCGCGCGTGACGGCGCTTCTGAGCGAGCGTTTGATTTTCTCGTACATCGGCTGCTTGTTCACATCGATCACGATGACATACATCGGTACGTTATCGTATTTCGGCATGCGGATCTCGATATCCCAGCGGAATTCAACATCGCAACCGAGTTGCTTCGCCAATTGCTGGTAAAGCCTGCAACGTTTTTCCGTCGAGACGACGAACGCATAACGTACACCAAGCTCCACGCAACGCGCATAGAGACGCAGCAATAAGTCTTTCGAGAACTGCTGCTGGTGTTTCATGCTCAGGCGGTATGCGGGTGCCAGCACCAGGCGGGTCGCTTCCGCATACGCATTTTCTTCCAGATGGTATTGGGGAAAAAGTTTCTTGTAGCTGAATTCTTCGGTTTCCATCGGTAACATCAGCGGATGTTCCGGGAAGCAGCAGGTCATGCGTGCACCGCCGATTACTTCCGAACGCTGCTCGGCGTTGGTTTTGATCGCGAGCAGTTGTTCGCTTTTATAATCCAAGATATCCGGTCGTCCCGCATTGAAGTGCCCTTGCATATCCTTATCGGTGAGATACGATTCGCGGCGCAGTTCGAAGAAACGATTCAGTAAGTCTTCGTCTTTCGTATAGATGAATTCCGCCGACGCGTTCACATCCAGTGGAATGAAAGCGGCCGTCGGTTGCAATATCTTACTGTTCAAAACGTTCTCTAACATCTGGGTAAAATTGCCTTCTAAAGAGCTCATACTTTACCAGATTGGAAAGTTCGCTTCAATTTAAGATACAATTTATGCGAATTTTATCCTTTTTACACAATAGATTGTGTAAATCATCCACAGTTCGCACCGCTAATATTAAGATTGAGGCACTTATTCGGCTTTGTCAAACGATAATCATGGTTTTACAAGGAGATAGGACCCGTGTTTTCATGCACGATACAGATATAAGGAATGGATAAGGAGTGGAGGCCGAGGGCGGAATCGAACCGCCTCGTCGAGGATTTGCAGTCCCCAGCATTCCCACTTTGCTACTCGGCCTTGAGGTCGGGACAACAGATTTATGCGGTAAATCGCAAAAATGCAAGCATTTCCGCGAAACGGACTATTCCATGTGATGGCCACCGTTGACCGAAATGGTCTCGCCCGTGATGAAGCCTGCGTCATCTGCAGCAAGGAACACCACCGCACGCGCAATCTCTTCCGGTTTACCGAGACGGCGTACCGGTATCTGCGCGACGATCTTATCGAGCACATCTTGGGATACCGCGTGCACCATCTCGGTGTCGATATAGCCCGGCGCGATGGCATTCACGGTGATGCCTTTTGCCGCGGTCTCGCGCGACAATGCTTTGGTGAAGCCCAGGATACCGGCTTTTGCAGCCGAATAGTTCGTTTGCCCGAACTGGCCGAGCTGGGCATTGATCGAGCTGATGCTAATGATACGACCGAAGCTTTTGTCGCGCATACCGGTGATCACCGCACGCGTCATGTTGAAGCAGGAAGTAAGGTTCGTTTCGATCACGCGGTGCCAATCATCGGGCGACATTTTGTGCAGCACGGCGTCACGCGTGATGCCGGCGTTGTTCACCAACACCTGCACGGGAGCATCCATATCTTTTTCGACTTTGATGATACCGTTGATGCATTCTTCCGGGTCCGCCACGTTCCATTTATAGACGGGGATCCCGGTCTCTTTCTTGAAGGCTTCCGCAGCCTCATCATTCCGCGCATAGTTCGCCGCCACTCTATAGCCTGCGTCCTTCATGGCTTTGGATATCGCCGCACCAATGCCGCGTGTACCGCCGGTGATGAGTGCTACGCGGGAAGAAGATTGATTCATATTCGACATAGGCCTTTATACCTTAAGGGTTCATGATAACGATAGTAGGATTCGGAGCAGAGGGTAGATGATTTGCCGGTACGGCTGCGTGTGCGCCGGCTTTGCGGAAGGCTATATCGAGGTGGTTGTATAATATCGTTTGGCCGTCCATCACCCGGTCGCAGGCATCGGCCGCTGCGCCGCCATCGGGTGTTTTCGTGCCACCCAAGGAACCGATATCCGCACGTGCTTGTTTGCTGACCGCGGCATTCCATTGGCCGAGGGCTTGGAACATCGTGTCGCGTGTCGTTTTTATAGGCTCGAGTGCTTTCGCACCGCTTTGCGGGGTGCTTACAAAAGCCTCCACCTCTGCGAGATACCGTTCGACGGCATCTTTCGGAAAAGCGGTCTCAAGCGTGTGGCGTGCGTATGCATCGGTGACGGCGGCATTGAAGTAATCATCGAGGCGTGTCATCACGCCGCCGATTGCGGTGCGGGCATCTCTTGCAGCATCTCTGGCTTCTTGAGCGAAATTAGTCATGGTTCCTCCTTATACGCTTTCCACACAGACCGCGACACCCATGCCGCCGCCCACGCAGAGCGTTGCGAGACCTTTTTTCGCACCACGTTTTTGCATTTCATGGAGCAATGTCACGAAAATACGCGCACCGCTCGCCCCGATCGGGTGACCGAGTGCGATCGCACCGCCATTCACATTCACCTTATTCACATCCCAGCCGAGTTCTTTGTTCACGGCGAGTGATTGCGCGGCGAATGCCTCGTTCGATTCGATGAGATCGAGATCAGAGACTTTCCAATTCGCTTTCGCAAGCGCCTTCTTCACCGCGTAGATCGGTCCCACACCCATGATCTCCGGTTCGACACCCGCATGGGCGTAAGAGACGACGCGAGCGAGTGGTTTGAGTCCACGTTTCTTCGCTTCTTCCGCGTCCATCAGGACGAGCGCTGCCGCACCGTCGTTGATGCCGGAAGCATTGCCCGCCGTCACTGTGCCGTCTTTGTCGAACGCGGGTTTCAGTTTGGAGAGCGCATCGGCGGTCGTGCCGTGGCGCGGGAATTCATCCACGTCAAAGGTGATATCGCCTTTTTTATTCGGGATAATGACCGGGGTGATCTCGTCTTTGAATTTGCCTTCCTTCTGTGCTTTCTCTGCTTTCTGTTGCGAGAGGGCGGAAAAGGCATCCTGGTCGGCACGGGAGATGTTGAATTTCTTCGCGACGTTCTCCGCAGTGATACCCATGTGGTACGATTTGAACGCATCGGTCAGGCCGTCCTGGATCATCGTGTCGATGAAGGGAAGGTTGCCGAATTTCACCCCCGCGCGGAGGTTTGCGGCGTGTGGCGCCATACTCATGCTTTCCTGCCCGCCTGCTATCACGATGTTCGAATCACCCGCGATGATCGCTTGCGCGGCCAGTGCCACTGCGCGAAGGCCGGAGCCACAGACCTGGTTGATGAGCCAGGCTGGCGTGGTAACGGCGATGCCGGCGTTCACGGATGCTTGGCGCGCAGGATTCTGCCCTTGGCCGGCGGTCAATACCTGGCCGAAGATGACTTCGGAGATATCCTCTCCGGTGAGTTTGGAGCGTTTCAGCACCTCGCGGATCACCACCTCACCGAGCTTGTGTGCAGGAACGGAACCGATGGTTCCCATCAGGTTGCCGATGGCAGTACGGGTAGCAGCGGTGATAACGACGGAGCGCATAGGAATCTCGTGGGAAAAGTGAAACAGTTCAGGCCGATATTTTTACAAACTATGCGCCCAGTTGGCAAGCGGTATCCACAGGTCGCGCCGGGCATTTTTGCCAGCAATCATGCCGACATGGCCAGAGATACACGAAACCTTGTGCACCCGCGGTAACAAAGCGGCCAAGGGCTCGGCGCATTTCGGTGGCACGATCGGGTCGTGTTTCGGAATCGCACAGAATGCCGGAAGGGTGAGCAGTGCAGGGTTGATCGCTTCACCCGCGACCATCCAATTGCCATGATACGTACTGTTGTAGCACGCCCAATCGACAAAGGTGGTATGTGCCACTTTGCGGGGCAGATCGATGCCGGTATTGGCCCAGAGCTCGCGTGCGAGCAACACCTCGCGCACAGGATCATGCGTATCCAGCGACGCAAGACGGCGGAATTTATCATGCAGTCCCCACGGATTTAAGCTGTAGAAGATCGTATAGAGCAGCGAGTTCGGCACCAGCGGAGCGGAAGCGAAAAGGCTGGCGATTTGTTCTGCCCCGGCAGGAGAAAATGCGGTGCGGGCGACATCGGGTGCGATGAAATCCCATGGGGTGGCAAGCAGTGCGAGACCCTGGATCCGTGCGGGGAATAATTGTGCGGTGGCAAGCGACAGGAGCCCACCCATGCAATAACCGGCGAGTATGACCGGCTTATCGTATTCATCGTGAAGTACCGTCACGGCACGTGCGATACGAGCGACATACTCATCGAGCGAAAAGGCTGCTTCCGTTTCGCCGGGTGATTGCCAATCGAGCAGCACAGGGTGTGTGTCATGTTCGCCCATGAAATCGAGCATGCTGTAACCTGCAATCAGGTCGAGGATATTGGCGCGGTTGATGAGCGAGGGCACGAAGAGAACGAGCGGTTTGTCACCGGTTTTCCCTTTGCCGTAATTGCGCATCACGGTGGTTCCTTCGCGCCACAGGATACGTTCGCTCGGCGTGTTGAGTGTGAGCGGTGCTTCGAGATAGATTTTGAGGCCGAGCAGGAATTGTTCGAAACGCTTTAAACCTTCCTGGACAAGGATAGGCTCAGCATTATTTACGTTTGCGAGGGGTTCCAGCAGTTTTCCGAGCGGGCTTGCGGCGAACTGCTTTATCGTTTCGTTTGCGTGCACGCAGTTCGGATTCCAATTCGGCAATCCGTGCTTCACATGCGCGAAGGCGAACGCGGAACTCAGATAATGAAAGCTCGCCATCTGGAGATAGAACGGTATCGGAAGCGTGAGCGGATTTACCTTTTTGTTTGCGTTCATTCGTCGCCTCACTCGGTTGGGCTGGGTTCATCATCTGGCCTTGCATGGCGCGCGTCATCGCAAGTGCCATATCGACAAGCGCCGGATCGTTCATCGAGGAGAGTAGCTGTTTCTGCCACGCGTCCATGAATTGTTTAGTAAGGTTTTCAAAGGCTTGGCCTGAGAATGGGTGGTCCATGTGTTAACCCTTTATTAAGTCTCGCTACCCTATAATAGCGGATAGAAAACAGCAGGCAACCATGGCGAATGATGCAGATATTTTATACCTGATCGGGCGATTGGCGCGTCTTCCAGAAATGCAGGAACGCTCGGTGCAGTTTGACCATGGATACGCAGAGCTGGATGCATTCATGCGCGAGATTGCCGAGCGCGGTTTTGAATACGGTTATGATCTGTCGAATCTTGATCTCGCCCATGTCCCACACCCGGTAAATGAAGGTCAGTTCGTGGATTTGATGCCAGCACTTTCGTGCTTTACCCTGCCGCGCCTTAACCTACAACACGCAAAACTGACCTATGCTCCAAATGAACGTCTGGGTGAAGAGGTGGATGAAGATAATCGGATGTGGCTGCCGACGATTGTTTTTAGCGAAGGTACCGATCTCACGCAGGCCGAGATCGTTCTGCATGCGCCTGTCGATGTACAAAAGAATCTCAATCTACACATCATGTTCGCCACCTCTGTCTATCCTCCGAGGCAGGAAAAAAGCAAGCAGTACGAGGAGCAAAAAGTGCGCGAGCCACGTATTATCATCGCTGACCGTCTGCGTTTACCAGAGGAATATCGCAGCGTCCAGTTGCAGGTGGATTGCCCGGTTGATTTCACCACGCTGGATCTGAAAGAATATGTGACGCCAGGAATTTCGGATCCCGAGGGCCGCGCCGCAAAATATACGGCGAGATTTATGCAAGCTGACCCTGCTGAAGGTGGACATCCAAATACAGTGACCTTCAAGCAGCATGTTTTCATCCACAGCACAAAAGATACGATCATGCGCGGGTGCCACTTCCTGCCTCAAACAGTGATTCATCTCGAACAGCCATCCGGTATCCATGGGGAAAAACCTCCGCTTATCGACCTCGATTTCGCAAAACTCTCCGACACCCGCGTGGTCGGGCCCGAGCAGGTGATGTCGGAGGGTGAAGCGGCGCTGCCGCGGTTCACGTTATCCATGCGCTATGCCGAGGCGGAGAATATGAAATTCACCGCTGGCTCCGGTAGTCTTGAATGGCAGGAAGGATCTATCGCCGGCGGTAATTTCGAATACGCGCAATTCAAAGGCATCCACTTCCGGCATGTCGATGCGGATTCGGCGAACCTTCAATATGCGAGGTTCAGCACGTGTAATGCGGAAAGCCTTCATAACCTGCGCGGCGAACAGCTCATCAGCACGTACATCGACGATACCACATTACTCACCGTGTCCGAGGAGGTGCGGCGCCGAATCGCACATCTGCGTCAACATGAGAGTACGTTCGTGCTGACTCCCAAGCTCGAGGAATATATCCTCACGGAGTTTATGCCCACGATCGTGCTTGCCGATAAAAATCCTGAAGGACTCGCCACATTACTGGATAAACTCGAACAATGGCAGGATATCGGTTATAAGGAGCGCGATCAGCGCACGGCAAAAGAGCAGCTTACCTATGATTGGTTGGGGCAGATGTCGGAAGAAGAAGCGCGTGTCCTGCGGCACTGGGTAAGATTCTTGAAGGATTATCCGGTACGTTATCTCAAAGAGGAAACCACCGAGCAGGATGAGGGACGTATCGCGTCGCTCTCGCCGCGCATACAGGTGGTGTTTGCTATGCACATGACGGTGGTGGCGGGGCATGTCACGCAACTGAGGGAAGAACGCGAACGTCTAGGGCCGGAAGCCTACGAAGCGCGGTATCAACTGAAATCATAAGAGAGAAAAAGTGGCGGGAGTGACGGGACTTGAACCCGCGGCCTCATGCGTGACAGGCATGCGCTCTAACCAACTGAGCTACACCCCCCCTGAAGGGTAGAGGGCAGGGTATACAGTATGTTTTATCAATGCTCAAGAAAAAGATGCGGTTTTACGCCGTTTGCTGCCTAAGGGTGCATATTTCAGCGATTTCTCCGGGATTTTGGCTTCCCGCCACCCTCAGGGCCTTGACGGGGCACAAGCGCCTGAATGTCATGGAAGGCCTTCATCGCAAAGCTGGAAGGTTCCAGGAACGGCTTTATTTCGGCCAGTAGCAGCGGAAGGCGTGCATCCTGCCCGAAGGCCATGAGCGATGCGGTGTCGCTACGATCCTTGTAGGTCTCATCCAAGGCCGTTTGCAAGTCTTTCGGGATGACATTCTGATGGTCGAATTTCTCATGCATCTGCGCCAGATGGTGGAGGAACGTGGTCAATATGACCGCTTCTTGGGCTGTTTGCGGCCTCACCTTGGTGGGATCCTGTAGCTCACCGCTTTCTTCCAAGGAGATGCGCATCCAATCAGCGAGCACGTCATAGCCCTCTTCGGTGGCAAGCGGAATCAGTTTCAACAGGAAGTTGCGTTTCTGCGCAGGAAAGTTGCGCGTGCTGGTAATAACAGCGCGGTGATCTACTTCCGAGAGCAAATCCGGCACGGCTTGTTCGAGCTGTTCTTGTGTCAGTTTATACGGTTTTCCGGAGAGTGTTTTCCGTACCATGCCGGCGAGTGCTTCCCTTCGGTCGGCCGTATCCTTTGCAACCCCTACGGTACGGGAAAAGAAATCCTGCACGGCGGTCGGCGCACGATGACGGTCGACGATACCGCCGCGAGCGGCATATTGCAGTGCGATCATCACCATCCCGGGGCACTGCCCCCAATCGTCTGACATCGGCGGTTGGCGCACCAGCGCCTGCTTTTCCTGGCCGTCGACTGTAAAATGGATGGGTATGGAGGCGAGCGCGCGTATCGGCAGGATGCCCTTTACGGCCTCCTCTGCTTTGGCCTCTAATTCTTTGCGCGTGGCTTGCGGGATCAATTCCGGATTCGTGAACATGCGCACGTGCTGGCGGAAGCCACGCACCGCACCCTCGAACGCGGTGATGGACTGATCGATCATGGGATGGCTCGCCGCCAGACGACTTCTGTCGAGCAGTGCAGCGGTATCGGAAGTCATGCCGATCATGATTTTATGCAGGCACTGCACCAGCCCGGCGAGATCGGCTACTTTCTTGATCTCGATCCCGAATATATTATCGCGACGGTGCAGAGAGGCCGCTTCGCGCATATCGCCGAAGTAGCGCAGGAAGGTCGGGGAATCCTCGTGGAGTTGATAGAGTGTGGTAGTGGGTTCCGTCAGTTCGGAAATGTCGCCAAAACTGAGCCGATGATCATCCAGTATACCCATAGGCGCCTACGCTCCTCCACCATAGGAGTATAGCCAAACGGGAAGGAAGTGTCTTGGAGGAAATGGTGGGTGATGAGAGACTCGAACTCCCGACCCTCTCGGTGTAAACGAGATGCTCTAACCAACTGAGCTAATCACCCTAAAGTCGCGGAAAGGAAGGGTCTTTTAGCGGAGTTTCCGGGAAAACACAAGTATTTTGACGTGTAGGGTGCCCCTCGGCTAAGCTAGGGGGCAAAAGAGGAGAGAGATATGCGCATCACCAAGTGGCTCCTGAGCCTCATGATTATCCTGCCTGCCACCGCAGCAGAGGCGACCGAACCGTGCCGGTATTACGACGAGCCTGCCTTCATCGAGAATGTGCTGAAACCGGCGGATCTGGTTGTATATGCCGAAATCACGGATTACAGCAAACGCGATGAGGGCCCGGCAGAACTCCAATGGACGGGCATCAAGGTGCTCTCGCCACTCTTTTCCAAGCGGGGTGGTAAGGTGGACATGCATGTAGCAGGATGGCAGGCGCACCAGATGCCGATGTATCCCTATAACGTGGGCGACCGCGTAGTGTTGTTCCTGAAAGCGGAACACGGCCATTATGTGCTCGCCAAAGATGAGTGGCTTACCTGCACACCATCGATCTGGAATGCGAACAAAGAAGAAAAGACCTATCAGGGATACAAACCTGCATCAGCGAAGGCGGATTGGATTTCGATCAACGATGTACGTGCGTGGATCATGAAGAATAAATAATTACCTTATATAGCGACGAAAAAAAACGGGCGACCGATAGGCCGCCCGTTTTCGTGTTCACATATCCGACTGGCGTTATTTGTTCACTGCTTCTTTCAGCAGTTTGCCAGCGCGGAATTTCGGCTGTTTGGAAGCCGGGATTTTGATCGGGGCACCCGTGCGCGGGTTGCGGCCTTCGGTTGCTTTACGTTTTGCTACCAGGAAGGTACCGAAGTTTACGAGGCGTACTTGTTGGCCTTTTTTCAGTTGGCCGGAGATCGCGTTGAATACTGCGTCGATCGTACGGCTGACATCGGCTTTCGTACCGCCGGTTGCTTTAGCTACTGCTTCAATGAGTTCGTTTTTGTTCACCTTAGTCTCCTTCGTTGGAATTGATAGGTTGCTTTGTTTATGCACGGTTGCTTTTCTAGACCGTACATAGCTTGGAAAACCAAGCTACGCGGGGCACTCAAGCACCGCTGATTTTAAGTTGCAAGTGAAAAGAAGAAGTTCACCATCAAAAAACGGCAGAATTGCGCAAAAAATTTCCTTGACGTTTAAACCAAAATATTTTATCGCGCCCGGAAATTGGCTGTGACACTTGCACTCCGGCGATTGCTAAAAATAAAATCACACGCAAATTATGCACATTATTTCGCGTGTGGATAAGCGTGGCCACCTGCTGATTTTACAGCGTTTTTTCATCTTTGGATTTTTAACTACTTCTTAAGGTTAAGTGCGTAGAATACAAATTAATTAAAGTTTTATGGACATTCGATTCAAACACATGGGATCAGCGAAAATGTCCAAAGGCTAACCCAAGGAAATAGGAAATATGAAACCATACAGAACGAAATCCCCCGCCATACTTTTACTCTGCACCATGCTAGTGACATCACCGGTGCAGGCGCAGGTGCGCACGCTCAATCCAGGTAACACGAATGGTACCGTCATCAATAACGTACCGACGGGTGGAACGACGACCACTACGACCGGCACACCGACAACGGATTTAAAAGCCGCCGCATGTGGCCAGAGACCGAATGGGGTTCTCTATAGCGAACTTACCATCCGTAATCCTGCGAGCGGTGTTATTGAGAAAGCATCGAAATATTTTAGCCCGGGTGTCGTCCCGCCGGACCGTTGTAAAGCGACCCCTTCGCATACGGTGGATCAGTCATCGCTCATCGAACGCATGAAAACGTTCGCACGCGTCGCGTGGCAGAATACGTTGGGAATTCGCGAAGTCTATGCGCAGGCAACCCCGCAACTGGTCGGTCCGAACAGTATCGTGTTGGTCGCGACCGTGCCCGGTGAAAGACTCGGTTGCAATGCAGGTATGGGCACAGGTCGTAGCCCCTACATCGTCAGTGCACTCGTGAACATGTACCTGCAGCCCTATAACGGTCAGTGGTATGTGGTATCGCAAAATACGGTAAACAACCTGCGCATCACCGATATACCGGATGGCTCGAGTCCGCCGGATATGGCAGCGGCACGCGTCGGTGCATTGAATGCCCACAAGATATTTGTTCGCCGTTGCGGCGAAGGCCAACCCAATGGCTCATGCCAGCTGGCACCGTATAACCAATGCACGACGATCTAATAAGCTACAAACAAAAAACCCGCCGTTTTCGTGGACGGCGGGTTTTTTATGGTCCGTAGTGGAACACACTAGTGTTTCAGCGTTTCGCCTTTGGTTTGGCCTTTGCCTTTCGCCGCGACTTCCACCGCGGCCACCTCGGTTTTCACCGGCGTGATTTTCTCTAACGGAGAAAGCGGGCCGGTCAGTGCAAGCTTCAGTACCTCATCGACCGTCGTGACCGGAACGATATTAAGACCCTTCTTCACATTCGTTGGAATGTCCTCCAGATCCTTCACGTTCTTCTGCGGGATCAGCACGGTCTCGATACCGCCGCGGAGTGCCGCGAGCAGTTTTTCCTTGAGGCCGCCGATCGGCATGACTTGACCGCGGAGTGAAATCTCACCCGTCATCGCCACATCCTTGCTGACCGGGATTCCCGTAAGCGCAGAGACGAGCGACGTAATCATCGCAACACCTGCGGAAGGACCATCCTTCGGTACCGCGCCTTCCGGTACGTGCACGTGGATATCGTTCTCCTGATAATGTTCCGACGTGATACCGAATTCATGCGAACGCGAGCGGATATAGCTCCACGCCGCCTGGCTCGATTCTTTCATCACATCCTTTACGTTACCCGTGACGGAGAGACGGCCTTTGCCGGGGAACATCACCGCTTCGATCGGAAGCAGGTCGCCGCCGGTTTCGGTATAGGCAAGACCCGTGGTGACACCCACGCGGCTCTTCTCGTCGATACGGCCGAAATCGAAACGCTCGACACCGGCATATTTGCGCAGGTTCTTCTCGGTGATCTTCGATTGCTTCGCTTTACCCGAAACGATCTCTTTGATCGATTTGCGGGCGAGCTTCGCGATCTCGCGCTCCAGGTTACGCACACCGGATTCACGCGTGTATTTACGGATGACATCCCGCAGCGCCTCATCCGATACCAGCCATTCTTTTTCGGAAAGGCCGTTCGCTTTACGTTGCTTCGGCAGCAGGTGACGTTTCGCGATCTCGAGTTTCTCGTCTTCTGTGTAACCGGAGATGCGGATCACTTCCATACGGTCGAGAAGCGGACGCGGGATATTGAGCGTATTCGCCGTCGTGATGAACATCACCTCGGAGAGGTCGTAATCCACTTCTAAATAGTGATCGTTGAACGTGGTGTTTTGTTCTGGATCGAGCACTTCCAAGAGTGCCGCTGCCGGATCGCCGCGGAAATCCACACCCATTTTGTCGATCTCATCGAGCAGGAAAAGCGGATTCGAGGATTTCGCTTTCTTCATCGATTGGATGATCTTACCCGGCATCGAGCCGATATAGGTGCGGCGGTGGCCACGGATCTCTGCTTCATCACGCACACCACCGAGCGAGAAGCGAACAAAGTTCCTTCCCGTTGCGGATGCGATGGAGCGGGCGAGCGAGGTCTTACCCACACCCGGCGGGCCAACAAGGCAGATGATCGGGCCTTTGAGTGACTTCGTACGTTCCTGCACCGCTAAGTGCTCAAGAATACGCTCTTTGACCTTCTCAAGGCCGTAATGGTCTTTATCGAGCACCGTTTCCGCGATCTTCACATCGTCGCGCACGCGGGTGCGTTTTTTCCACGGCACGGAGATCATCCAGTCGAGGTAGTTCCTGACCACCGTTGCTTCCGCGGACATCGGGCTCATCTGGCGGAGCTTCTTCATCTCGCCGATGCATTTCTCTTTCGCCTCTTTCGTCATTTTCGTGGCTTTGATCTTCTCCTCTAACTCGGAGAGTTCGTCCT
>RGZB01000131.1 GCA_010031735.1 Pseudomonadota bacterium
GGCGATCAGACGGTTGGAGGATTCGTCCATGGCTTTGGAACTCAGGTCCACACCGTCCGATTTCAAGCGGCGGATTTCCTCAAGGATATCCGTCTCTTCCCAGCTCCGATAACGGTAGATTTCCTCGGCTTCCAGTCCGGCCGCTTCCAAGGCCGCTTTCCAGCTCCCAAAATACTTCGGGCGGATGGCCGCATAGACCATGGCATTGTACTGGCTGAGAGCCATGGCCCGGAAGGAGAGGTCCACACCCCGGGCGTGAAGATCACGAATTTCCTGGATGATCGCCTCGTTGGACCACTTCCGGTACTTGCGCACTTGCTCATAGGGAATACCGGCCAATTCAACGCCTTTTTGCCAGCTTCCAAAGTAACGGATGGCTGCGGCAAGAAGCTCCTGATATTCTTGGCGAACATGGTTGGCGTAGAGGGGCTCGCCGCGATCGCGCCAAGCGCGGATTTCGGTCAGAACCTGATCTGAAGTCCATCGCATATTTTTTCGACCGATCTTTCCTAAATTCATGGACCCACCGTACCAAAGTGGATCAAAATGTCAAGTTACGAAAAATTTCCATGTGCATGAATATCTTGTGAGTAATTATTTAAACAGTTCACTCTCCCTTGGCCAATCTTTTACCTAGTGATTCTGGCAATCCTGCTTTGATAATTTTGGCTTCAGCCTTCTCCAATTGATAATTGACCCTCCTTAAATCAACCACTTGGCGAACCGGATCGTAAATCGCATAGGCCGAGCGCCAGTCGCCATCCCTGGGCTGTCCCACCGAACCAACATTAAAGACACTTCCGGGCTGCTCCCCCATCTGAATAACGCGCTTGCGATAAGGCTCGGCGGAGACAAAATGAAAATGGGCCATCTTAGAAATTGCATGACGGATACTGTCGTCAAAGGCCCCCTCCGTAATTTCGCCACCATGAAGATGCCCTAAGGGTATCTTGCATATCAAAGCCGCCTGAGCAGCAGCTAGTATCTCGAAACGGTCTCCCAATACGAGCATTAAATCAGGTTTCAATCTTATCAGCGCCTCTGCGATACCGGCGGTTCCCAAGGCAATCGACTTGCAGATATCCTCTGGAGAATCGGAAGACACTAGGCATTCAACTTTTGCATCGATCCGAAAGCCGTCTTCCTCGATAAGCTTGTAAGTCAATCCAAACTCTGGTGATAGATGCATCCCTGTAACCAGCAACTGAAGTTCCAAGTTCGGTTCATTGCGGATCTCCTTCAAAAGCCAGAACAAAAGACCGTACTCCGCTCTTGATCCCGTAACCACACAGACTCTTCTGGGTTTAGACATCTTAGATCTCCACCAATCTGGCGCTGCTAGGAATACTGATCAAGCTTGCTTCAAGCGCCTCAGCGGTGGTCAGTTCAGCTCTAGGACAATTCTGGTACATCGGTAATTTGTGCAAAAGCCTCCAAACCGGTCTACAATGATAACCCCGAGCATAGGCAGCCTCTAGCAGCTTATTACGGATAGCCGTGTCAGGAATATCCAGTTTGACTGTATTCAGCCAATAATTGCTGTTTGTACCCGCTGGCTCCGAAACGAAAGCTAACCCAGAGGCGCCGGAAAACGAGCTCATGAAACGGTCAGCGAGGAGGCGTTTTCTTTTAAGGATATCGGGCAACCTCTCGAGTTGCGCACAGCCCATCGCCGCATTAAGATTGGGAAGCCTGAAATTATAACCGACCTCGTCATGGAAAAACTCCCATCGATGTGGAACTTTTGCTGTGGTTGTCAGGTGCTTAGCGCGCTTGGCTAGCGCTGAGTCATTCGTAAGAATTGCACCGCCGCCACCCGTTGTAATGGTCTTATTGCCATTAAAACTTAAAATGCCAAGCAAGCCGAAGGTACCTGTCATCCGGCCCCCGACAGAGCTCCCGATGGACTCAGCCGCATCCTCTACTACCGGAATACCGAACCTAGATGCA
>RGZB01000132.1 GCA_010031735.1 Pseudomonadota bacterium
CAGCGAAGAAGACCGCGAGGCCCTGCGCGAGATTCTCTATCGGGATCTGGTCAAGACCGATGACGGCACCTGATCCGCCTTCGGGCAGCGCGGCCACTGCGGTCAACCTACTCGGCGCCCTGCAATGGTTGCTGGCCCGCAGCGAGCACTCCCTCACCAGCCGTGAGTTGGCGGAGCTGCTCTGGTTGGCGTCACGGCTGCCGGCCCAACCGCCTCCAACCCGTCGTCAACCGCGTGATATCTCGAAGTCTCGGGAGTTAAAGCTCGACACGGATCTTGACCCAAAAACAAATGAAGATATCACCAAGTTCGACGACAAAGGTGAGAAATCTCAATCTGATCTGATTGATCCGTTCGCACCAACCGTTTTCCCCGACCAGCCTGCCTCAGAAGGAGCGGCTGCACGTGTTCAAAAAGTAGACAGTCGTGAAGCGCGATTCGGCATCCACCTGGCCCGCTCTGGTATTGAACTTAGAGACATCGTGGACGGTTTTGCTTCAAAGCATTGGAAGCTTTTGGGGAATTTGATGGGTCCGGTTTTTGGGTGAGAAAGGTGACATCCCAGGTCTCTACATCGTTTGATTATTTTGCGAAGCAAACCAACGAGTTAAGGGAGCATGGGATGTCAGCAAAAAAGTACCGTCTTCGTGAGCTTTTGCCAAGTCTATCTGCGCAAGCCAAGAGTATTTCCGATGCCGAGATCAAGGCCCGCTTCAAGCTTCTGAAAGCCGTGGCCGAGTCGCCTCAAACGGTCGAACGAAAGTGTCGGCAAGAGGGCAAGTCCAAGCAGTATTTCCACAAATGGGCGAAGGTGCTCTTAAAAACAAAAGATATTTTGTCTTTGGCTTCGCGCTCTCGCCGGCCAAAACGTTCGCCCAGGAAAACACCCAGGCGTGTGGTCAAGCGCGTGCGCAAGCTTCGCGAGCTTGAACCCTTCTCGGGACCCGAGAGGATCAGCCAGGATCTTAAGGACCACTTCAACATCGATTGCCCGCCATCGACCGTTTACCAGGTTTTAAAGCGCGAGAAGCTCATCTCTACCGACGGTGCCAAGAAGCTCACCAAGCGGCATCTGAAGCGCTATAGGCGGCCATTGCCCGGCTGGCTGCAGATGGATTTTAAATACGTCCCTTACCGCATCGCTGGCGTTCAATTTTATCAACTTTCGGCCATCGATCATCACTCGTCATGGCGGTTCATCCGTTGTTACCCGGAGAAAAGCGAAGCCTTCACCGTGAAGTTTTTAAACGAGCTCATCGAGTATTGCCCGTTCCCGATCGTGCAGATCCAAACCGATAACGACGCAGCCTTTACCGACAAATTTACCTCGCAAGTCTATCGGCCCACGGGACGCCATGAAATGGACCTCTGGTGCAAACGCCATGGCATCGAGCACAGACTCATTCCCGTAGGTGAAAAGGAACTCAACGGCAAAGTCGAGAACTCGCACAAGTTCGACGATCGAGAGTTCTTCTCGCAAGTCCAATGCCTGACCTACGAAGCCCTGCAAGTCCACTCGAGGGCCTACAACGAGCGCTGGAACATGCGACGAAAAACCAAAACTCTCGGCTGGAAAACACCCGACGAGGTCGTCGAGGAAAGCTACGTGAGAGCCATTGCGTATCTCGCGGTAATGAAAGCGCGGTATTGCCCAAATCAACCCGCCTTCGGTCGTCTCACAGAAGACGGCCAATGGGTAATCCCGATCGACGAATCGCCGGCGAAGACCCAAAACCGGCCTAAAAGGCTGACCGTTGTCGACCGATACCTTCAATACTTGAACTGGGACGGAAACCGTCGCCTGAAATCGCTCATCGCTCTGTGCGCGATGTCTCAAAGTTCTTCACAAGAGCTGATTTAAAATCCGATCTTGATCTTCTTCATCTTCTTTATAGCCGTTCGGACCGCCAAATCCGGTTTCAACTTCACTCAGACAGGTGCCATTGAAAA
>RGZB01000133.1 GCA_010031735.1 Pseudomonadota bacterium
GATCCTTGTCGCTGGATTGCTGTTCGGATTCCTTTACTGCCCATTTTCCAGTCTCAGGATCGAGATTGACCTCAATCAAAGGATCACCTTTTCCTCTCGCATCATAAAACCACAAACGAATTCGCCCATGGCTAAAAATGACACCAACACACGCCCTTTCTTGTGGGTCAAACCCATCGTGCGGCTCAAACTCTATATTCATTCCGATGCCATCGTATGAAACAAACGCCTCGGAAATCAGCCTACCAAAGGCAACTTTTGTTTCTTCGTCAATTAAATCGACTTTGTCAATTTCCATGTTTTTGCACTTCATATGTTCAAAAGCCGGAGCCCATCTCGGCAGAAAGGCGTTTAGAGTTGGTAGATGCCGCGAACCGTACCAAAATCGACAACCCACAAATTGACGCGTCGCTTCCCCTTTGCTGACTGTACGTCACGAAAAAAGAATGCCGGAAAACCATCAACTGGATCAGTGTCGCAATCGGACCACTCGGCGAAGTTTCGTCCATCAAAATTTTCCATCGGCTCCGTCGTGGATTCTGAAACATCGATGTAATCTTCGATGTCGCCGCCGTTGTTGTCTTTGATGAAACGTGCCATCACTTGGTGTTGTTCGTTCGTCAGCATCTTCTTATCTCCCGTTTTTCGTTTCCCGCGTCGCCCCGTGCGTCGCTTGTACACGTGATTATATCGGATGTTTGATTCCAGGCAATACCGAAATCAAGAAAAATAGGGAAAGATTTTTCGGGGTCAATTGTCGTTATGTGCGGCGGACGAGAATCCTTTGGCGTTTCGGCTATCGCCGCCCGTAGCTACTAGGGGGGGTAAGGTTCCCGAAATCAATCTTGGAAACATGCCTAGCGATCGATTGCATCTCCGCTTCGAATCTGCGGAGCCCGAAATGAGTGTAGAGACAAGAGGCCGAGATTCGGCCAGGCTGTGGAAAGTTGTTGGATTCTTCTTGATGTTTGTCGCATTGTTTGCCGGTCTTGTCGGTGCCGTGCCTACTGGCCCGGCGGCCTTGAGCTTTGGCGTCGGCGTCTTAGTGTTCTTCGTAGGCCGAATCCTTGAGTGATCAGGCCGCAGGCGGTTCCGGTGGCAACCTCCCCGATTTAATTGACCTTGAATCGATGTAGTGTCTCCTTACCGTCCGCGTGCCCGAAACGTGTCCTAGCGATTCCGCAGCCGCAGATTCCCCCTCGGCTGTGTACACTTGGGTGGCGTGGCTTTTGCGTAGGCAACCGAGCCCCTGGCCACGCATGCGCCGAAATCCGAGCTTTGCAGCCGTCGCAAACAGGATCAGCTCGATCCTTCGCACCCCAGACTTCGATAACGGAAACACCTTCTCGCGGGGTGGTCGTTCGATTTCTGCCAACAGTCCGATCGCCGCTGGCGACAGCCGAGCCGTGTGCGCCCGTTTGGTCTTGTGCTGAGTCAGTGTGATCGTGCCGTCGTAGAAATCCACATCTGCCCACCGCAGCAGCCTCAGGTCCGATGGCCTCAGTCCAGTGTCATAGCCAACACGCACCCAGGCCGCGAGAAACGCACCGGTCGCAACGCCGCATTGCAATCGACCGGGAACCCGAGCACACGCATCGATCAGGATCTTGATCTGCGACAGAGACCACGAATGCTACCCGGTAGTTGATAATCGTCGTCGCCGACTTCCCAAGATCCTTGAGGCTAGACAAAAACGCGTTCACGTTTTCTTCCGACAAATCGCTTACCTCGGCAATTTTTCCAAGGAACGATCCTAGCTTAGAGCAAGCGCGGTGGTATTGGCCGATCGTGGCCGACTCAAGATCGCGTTCCATCGCGATCTTCTGGACGAGATCGCTGAGGTACATGACAGGGCGGATAGGTTTAGGGCTGGCGTTGAGGATAAATAGGTCGTTTCCAAGGAAACGCAAGGCGAAAGGGTAAAAAAAGCACCGGATTGCTAATCCGGCG
>RGZB01000134.1 GCA_010031735.1 Pseudomonadota bacterium
TCCAGCAAGCTGGGTACACATTTCGACATGCTCCTTCGGCAGAGTCAGCGCTGAAAATATTGGCGCAAAAACCCTTCGATTTGATGGTGACAGATGTGCGCATGCCGGGCATGAATGGCGTGCAGTTGCTGGCTCAAGCGCGCGAAGAATGGCCTGACATGCCGGTGGTGTTGCTGACGGCGCACGGACATGTGCCCGAGGCCGTGGAGGCGATGCGTTTGGGCGCCAGTGACTATCTCCTCAAGCCCTTCGAACGCGACGAGTTGCTTTTTTCGATTCAGAAAGCCATCACCTCGAAGAAAAGCGACGTGCAGAAGGTGCCTGACAATGTGCAGGTGAAGCCTTCGTGGGTGGGCAATTCGGATGCGATGAAGAACCTGTCTGACTTGGTGCGGAAAGCTGCTGCGAGCCAGGCCACGGTGTTGATTCGAGGAGAAACAGGCACAGGGAAGGAATTGGTGGCACGCGCCATTCATCAAAATTCTCCGCGCAAACAAGGGCCGTTTGTGGCGGTGCATTGTGCCGCACCACGCATCAGTCGCTGGAGGACAAAGTTCGACAGGGCCAATTTCGAGAAGACTTGTTTTACCGGCTGAATGTCATTCCGATTGTCACGCCGCCTCTTCGCGAGCGAATACAAGACATTCCATTGCTGGCCCATGCATTTTGCGAGTCGCTGGGTGTGGCGAATGGAAAACCCAATGCACATTTGACGGACGAAGCCTTGCAGTTGTTGGTGGCACAGTCATGGCCGGGAAATGTGCGTCAGCTTCAGAATTTCATCGAACGCATGGTGGTGTTGTCAGACGGTGAAACCTTGCAAAAAGAAGATGTGTTGCGAGAACTGTCACGGATGCCACTGCAGCCCATCCATCAGACTCCCAGCGTGCAAGACGCAGGGACGTTGTCCGCCAGCGTGAGAGTCTCAGAGAAACAGGCGTTGTTGGATGCTCTCGACAAAGCGCGCGACAACAAGACTCTTGCGGCACGCATGTTGGGCATCAGCCGCCGGAGTCTCTATTACAAACTCGAAGAACATGGACTCATCGGCGGGGACGATTCATTGACGGGGTAAGCTGGGTAAAAAATGAATGAAATCAAGACTTTGTCGTTCTTTGGGCCCCGAAACGTCGGGTTTGACACATTGCTTACCCATTAAATAGGACTCCTCGTAAAACAAATTCCCCACGGAGGCACGACATTGCAATCCACCCAACCTAAATACCAGATAGCGAAACGCCTTGTGCGAGTTTTGGCAGTGCTCTTTCTTGTTTCAGGAGGCGCCTGTTTCTTTATCGCCATTCGAAGTTTTGCAACGCCGTTGAGCGAGCGAGTGGGAATAGGAGACTTTCATTATTTCTTCTTCGCCATTCCACTTTTGTTTCTGGGGGCGATTCTTGCCATGGCGAGCTCGCTTGGCTCGATCACCCGTTTCTTTTTGAGCTCGCAGAGAGAGACGCTGAAAGATGCCTTCGAACTCAAGCGCGATGCAATGCAGTACCATTTGCAAGAAATCGCTCCGATTCAGAAAGATACCATCAACTATATGGTATCCGGGACGCGTGATTCCGTGCGTGACGTCGTCTCGGCGATTTCTGAGGGAATTCGCGGAGAAGGAACCTTGATGTGCCCATCGTGTCAGGCGCGTAGTCAGAGCAGCGCGCGATTTTGTCATTCGTGTGGAGAGAAAATGTAGAGCCGCTCGCGTGTCATCGACTCTTCAACGATTGAGGGCGGAATCCAATTCTCCCGCGACACAGGTGAAATAGTTGAGATTGTTTCAGGAAAAGGAATTTGAGCGGGCAGGAGGCGTGGCCACATTGAAAGCAATTGTGCGTTCTGTCGCCTCCACCCATCTGTCGCCGGAGTCTCTATGGCAAACTCGAAGAACATGGACTCATCGGCGGGGACGATTCATTGACGG
>RGZB01000135.1 GCA_010031735.1 Pseudomonadota bacterium
TGGCCAGCAGCGAGATCACGCCGCTGCAGCACTTCACCCAGCCGCCGCCCCGCTACTCGGAAGCCTCGCTGGTGAAGCGTCTGGAAGAACTCGGTATCGGCCGCCCCTCCACCTACGCGTCAATTATTTCAGTGCTGGTGGACCGCAGCTATGTGAAGCTGGATAAGAAACGTTTCGTCGCCGAGCCGCTGGGCCGCATCGTCACCGCGTTCCTGATGTCGTTCTTCACGCGCTATGTGGAGTATGATTTCACTGCTGATCTCGAAGAGCGCCTCGACATGATCGCCGATGGCGAGAAAAACTGGAAAGAGGAACTCCGCCTGTTCTGGACGGATTTCCACGAGAAGGTCGAAGACAGCAAAAAACTCACCATCAGCGACGTGCTGACGCGCGTGGAAGAATTGCTGGAGCCGTACATTTTCGGCAGCGGCGAAGCCGGTGCAAAAGCCAAGATCTGCCCGAAATGCAACGAAGGCAAACTGAACCTCAAGACGGGTAAATTTGGCAGCTTCCTAGGCTGCTCGAACTATCCGGAATGTAACTACACGCGCCAGCTCACCGGCAGCGCGGAAGAGAATGCCACGGCGGCCGAAGGCGGTGCAGAAGAATATCCGAAACTGCTCGGCACCGATCCCGTCAGCACGCTGGAAGTGACGCTGCGCAAAGGCCCGTACGGGATGTACGTGCAGCTCGGCGAGGAGAAGAAACCCAAACGCTCCAGCCTGCCGAAGGGCTTGAACGCAGCGGATGTCGATCTGGCGAAAGCATTATCACTATTGGAGTTGCCGCGCGAAGTGGGCATTCACCCGGAAACCGGCGAGAAGATCATGGCGAATATCGGCCGCTTCGGGCCGTATCTGCTGCATGCGGGCATGTATGTGAACCTGAAGGGCGACGACGATGTGCTGGATATCGGCATGAACCGCGCCGTGACGCTGATCGCCGAGAAAGTAGCCAAAGGCCCGGGCAAAGGCCGCAACATGGCGGAAGTGCTCAAAGCCCTCGGCGAGCATAATGGCGAGAAAGTGGAGATCCTGAAAGGCCGCTACGGCCCCTACATCAAGTTCGCCAAGAAGAACATCACCCTGCCCAAAGGCAAGGAACCAGCCGATTACACACTGGAAGATGTGATTCCCTTACTGCCCGCTGCCAAGGGCGGGAAAAAGAAAGCCGCGGCCAAGAAAGCTCCGGCGAAAAAAGCCGATGCCAAACCGGCCGTGAAGAAAAAAGCCCCAGCGAAGAAAAAAACGGCTGCCAAAAAAGCATAGCCTGTCACCCCGTCGAACGACGGGGTTCAGCTTCTTCCATCGCAAGCGGGATCCCGTCGTTCGACGGGATGACAGCGTTTGGTGTTGACGCGTATGGTGAATAGGCTACACAAATCCCATGCAACCGCTTGCCAAAATCTACCAGCCTGCCAAAACCGCCATGCAATCGGGCAAGGCGAAAACGCGAATCTGGAAGCTGGAATACGAACCCATCGCCAAGGGCACGCCCGACGCGCTGATGGGCTGGAACACCATGCCGGATACCCGTGCGCAGCTGAACCTCCTTTTCCCGACGAAGGAAGAAGCCATCGCCTATGCCACGGCCAAAGGTATCGCGTTCGAACTGATCGAACCGAAGAAAACCGTGGTTCCGCCCAAGGCTTATGCTGAGAATTTTGCAACGGGCAAGCGCAAGGCGTTTGACAGCAACTGCTAGTAAGCGATTGATTTAGTGGCATAGCTGCCACGTCCCTACCCTTAAAAAACAGTTCGCCCAGGCCGCGCCTGTCACAAAACTGTCATATTTTCGGCGTATAGTGTATTCCTACTGTTAGAGGCTGATGATGAAACGTTTTACTGTCCCCTGCGACTTCAACGGCGTGAAGCACCCGTTCCATGTGTATATTGGCGAGCCGCACCCGAAGAAGCATCC
>RGZB01000136.1 GCA_010031735.1 Pseudomonadota bacterium
GGTAGCACCGCGAGTGACCAGGTGGGCAGCACTAGCGGGGGTATCACCGCCCTCACCAACGGCAACTACGTGGTGGCAAGCCCCGTCTGGGACAACGGCTCCATTGTCAATGCGGGTGCCGCCACCTTCTGCTCGGGCACTACCGGGTGCTCGGGAACCGTGTCGGCCACCAACTCCTTGGTCGGTAGCACCGCGAGTGACCAGGTGGGCGGCGGTAGCGGCGGGATCACCGCCCTCACCAACGGCAACTACCTGGTGCGGAGCCCCGTCTGGGACAACGGTGCCACCGTGAATGCCGGGGCCGCCACCTTCTGCTCGGGCACCACCGGGTGCTCGGGAACCGTGTCGGCCACCAACTCCTTGGTCGGTAGCACCGCGAGTGACCAGGTGGGCAGCACTAGCGGGGGTATCACCGCCCTCACCAACGGCAACTACGTGGTGGCAAGCCCCGTCTGGGACAACGGCAGTGGCACGACGGGGGTCGTCGGCACCATCAACGCGACCAACAGCGTCATCGGCCCCTCGGCCAGTGCCGGACTCTCGAGCATTGTGACCGACACGGTCAACAACACCTATTACACCCGTTTCGCAAACGCCCAGAAGGTGTACGCCTCCGCCATCACCGGCCCGACCGCCGGCGGCGGGGGCGGGGGCGGCACCCTGTCCGATTACGACAGCTTCTCGAAGTCGCCGGCGGCCGACGTGAGCCTGGCCCCGTCCTTCCTCACCGCCACCCTGAACACCGGCACCAACGTCACCCTCCAGGCCAACAACGACATCACCGTCGCCGACCCGGTCCTCGCGAACAACCCGGCCGGCAACGGCGGCAGCCTCACCCTCCGGGCCGGCCGGTCCATCCTCGTCAACGCCAGCATCGCCACCGACGGCGGCGACCTGAGCCTGCTCGCCAACGAGAAGCTCTCGGCCGGCGTGGTCGACGCCTACCGCGACCCCGGGGCGGCGGTCGTCGCCATGGCCGCCGGCACCAGCCTCGACGCCGGCACCGGGGCCGTCACCGTCCGCCTCGACGACGGGGCGGGCAAGACCAACCGCGCCGCCGGGGACGTCACCCTGCGGTCGATCACCGCCGGCACCCTGACCGCCCAGAACGCCAACAGCACCGGCGACCTGGTCCTGGCGAGCGGCACCCTCGCCGCCTCCGGCACCGGGACCGCCATCACCCTGGCGTCCGGGCGGAACGTCGTCAACGCCGCCGGGGCCGCCGCCCTGTCCGCCCCGAACGGCCGCTTCCTCGTCTACTCCACCAGCCCAGCAGGCGACACCTTGGGCGGGCTCACGGGCGCCTTCCGCCGGTTCTCGTGCGCCTACGGCGGCTCGTGCCCGAGCTTCCCGGCCGCCGGGAACGGGTTCCTCTACGCCGCCACCCCGCAACTGACCGCCACCCCGGCCGCGCTCCCGCCGCTCACCTACGGGGACGCCGCCCCCGCCCTGGCCGGGTACGGCTACACGCTCTCCGGCTACCTCGGCGCGGATGCCGCCGCCGACGCGGTCACCGGGTCGCTCTCCGGCACCACCCCCTACGCGGCCGGGAGTGACGTCGGCACCTACGCCGTCACCTACGCCTCCGGCGCGCTGGCATCTTCCTTGGGCTACGGCTTCACCTACGCGAGCAACCCGGGCGGCATCACCGTCGGCCAGAAGACGCTCACCCCCTCGCTCCTGGGCGCGGTTGTCAAGCCCTACGACGGGGACGCGACCGCCGCCCTCGCGGCCGGCAACTACGCCCTCGCCGGCCTGTACGGCACCGACAGCGTGACCCTGAGCGCCGCCGGCGGCAGCTACGACACCAAGGCCGTCGGCACCGGCAAGGCGGTCACCTTCTCGGGGCTCTCGCTCGCCGGCCCCAAGGCCGCCAACTACCAGCTCTCGGCC
>RGZB01000137.1 GCA_010031735.1 Pseudomonadota bacterium
TTGCTCAATGGTCGGCTTCGGCCCCGTTAAAGGTATTAGAGGGCTTCCTTGTGCCGATTGCGGTCTTCCCACACAGGGGATAAAAGAGGTCCTGTGCCGCTGCATCTCCTGCAGTTATGAGCAGACACAATCTCGAGAGGACGGGGTTAAAGTGGCAAGCTCGGTCGAGTGCCTGTTTTGCAATCCTTGATGGCCGGTCTGTACCTCGAAACTTATCAAAATAGGATACTTCTGCACATTGCGGCGAATTGCCTCGTATAAAAGTGTTACCAAGCTGCAGAGTGTCTTTTCGGTGTTTCATGCTGAGATTCCCCCTGGGTTTTCGGATGCTCGGATGAGTTGATAAATGGCCCGGAGCTTTTTCTGGACCTGCTCTTGAAGAGTGAACGGGTTAAGCTGGGCGTTTTTCTCGCGCAGCTTTTTCTTGGTTTCTTCCGGGATCATCTCGCTGTTCATGATCCGCTGAAAGGGTGTCATCGGGATCGAGTGGTTACGCTTGTACTTGGCACCCACTCGAGTCTTTCTGATGAGCTTCATTTGTGGCATAAAGTAATTTTGTAGATCTGACCATTCGTTGCGATAAAGATCGTTGATGAGATCGACAGCGGCTTTGACTTCGATGCGATCGTATCCAAGCAGTTGCCTCACGTGTGTGTCATTTTTCTGTTCGACATGGCATTGATCGTTTGAGCGATACGGTCGGCCACGCTGGAGAATGAGCGTCTCTTCTCGCCCGCTATCCCTTCGGTAGTAGAGCAGCTGGTGATTGAGGAACTCGTTGCCATTATCGAAGTAGAGACCCTTGAGTGCGAAGGGTAAAGAGGCCTCGATGTCGCTCAAGCTTTCGACGACTCCCTTTGCGGACTTGCCCCACATGATGCGCGCCTCGGTCCATTGCGTTTCGATGTCGGTGACCGTGAGAGTCCATGCGAAGAGTCCCGCCATCGAGCCGCCGCAGTGAGCGACCGTGTCGGCCTCACAGTGCCCAGGCTCCGTGACGTTATGATCGAGCGGCCGAATTGGGATGATCGCCCTCATGCGCGCGTACGGTGGGCGAGTGCCAGTGTTTAACCGACGGCGATGTTGTGCCCGCACCGGCCGAAGAAAGCGGTCGATCGTGGCAGCGCTCATCTTCAGCAAAAGTATCCGCTCCACTTCGAAAAATTCGAAGGCGACGTAGAACGGAAGCCAAAGGCGGATCATCACCTTCATGCGCTTCCCGCAGGGCTGCCCCATTGGAAACCATAGGGCCTTCAGATGCACGAGCAGATGTCGGGGGTAGGTTACCTTGCGACCGCGTTTGATCTTCGCCTTGGGCGGCCTTAGCGCGCGAATGGCGCTCTTGCGGTGAATGCCAAGAAATTCCTGAACTTCGCTCAAGATGAGACGTTTCGTTTTTCGACACGATTTTCGGTAACGTTCCCGCTGAGCGGCCAGATAGTCCGCCCGACTTTGTCCATGCACGTCAAAACCTCCCTGTAATGGCACGGACTTAAGTATAGATTTTTCGGTAACAGGATTTGTGAGGCAACCGAGTCGCGAATCAAAATTCGAATCTCGATTTGAGCCATTTTGGGTAACGTTTTTTGTGAGGCAACTCGAGCGGCGACACGGCGACAAAAACCCCTCAAGGATCCAGACTTTGGGCCGATAAGCGAGCAGGCCAATCGGAGGCCGCCACCGGGAGTGAACCTTTATGAGACAAGCCCCCCAGCAACAAGTTCAAGCCAGCGTTTATCGAGCACGGCAGGCCTTCATGTTCTTCGTTTTGGCCTTCGCGACATTTTGCTTGTTTATCGAAATCTCCAAGAGCTTCTTGGGCTGATCAGGCGTGATCAAGCGCCTGGTTCGCGATCCGATCGGCTTCGGCATTGAGTTCGCGGCGCACG
>RGZB01000138.1 GCA_010031735.1 Pseudomonadota bacterium
ACCCGCTCAATCCTCTTCGAGCCCAAGACAGCCCATCAAACTGCGGACTCGATCCGTGGTCTTTCCATGTGGCAGGCTCCACGGTCTACATCAACCTTGAAGGTCTCAATCCGAACGACTTCACCATTGAGGCTGTCCCCGTCAACGCCTCTACGCCACCCTACGGAATCCGAATTCAGAACGGGTCTTCCGGAGTATGGATCGATGAGTTGCGGTTCGATGGCTGGGGGGCGGGGACGCAAGGATTGACTCTCGGCGACGGGAACCAGGCCAATGAATCTGGGGTCGTGAACGAGGCTGGTGGCACGGCGGCGCAGGCTGAGCACGTCGCCTACATCTCGAACTGTGAGTCGTATTACAACGGCGCTCACGCCTTCAGCCAACAACCTTCAGGCATCGGCGGGACGCACATTGTCGAAGGTTGCCTGGCAGGCCTTGGCTACAACGCTCCCAACGGCGAGACGACGTTCAACACCTATGCCGGTGATGGGCAGCAAGAGGCGGTCTTCCGTCGGTGCTTCGTTCGGTTTGGGTTGTTGCCGCAGAACATCGGGACGGGGAACCGGCGAGTCACGAAGGGCTCTATCACAACCAATGCCGGATTCTTTGGTCATACGGCCGGAAACGTGAATCAGCCGGTGGGCATCTATCTGAACATCGACTGCGGAACGATGGATGAGCGAAGCTCGTTTGACCGTGCCACGGCGTGCCAGGATTATTTTGGGTTTGACGAGAGCAGTACCAGCATCTTCCGAACGACGGACAATGCGGTCCCGACATCGATTCGGGCGTTCGTGATCGGTTACAAGTCGAGCCGGGTACGGACCGAAACCGACTCACCGCTAATTGGTTGTCAACGGATGATCTTCATCAACTCCAGTTTCTACATGCGCCGCGCGTGGCCGATCGGCTCATCGATCACGTTTGCGTTTCGCAGCTTTCATTCTCTGTGCATCAACTGTGTCTTCGAACTGGAAGATGAGCAAGGCGACCGCTGCGCCCTGTTCCAGGCATTGGACAATGTTCCATCGGCAATGACGCGGCTTCTCAATTGCTTATTGATCTTTCGTGGTCACGCCGTCAACGCAGCAAGTGAGGATAAGTTCCAGATTCATGGACCGAACGGGAATGATAAGGTTCGGTTGGCCAACACCATCATCATCAGCAAGGATCGATTGCTGAACACGGTGAGCGGCAAGCAGGTCTCCCTTTGTCGGGCTTCCGATGTGTCTCTTGGCGGCCCAGCGAACTCGACCAACACGCTTCGCAATGTCGCCATTGCTGGTTGTTTCGTGGCGTCTGCCGGGTCATGGGTCGGCTTTGATGCGGCACCGGGGTTGGTGAATCTGGAAACCGCCAACAACACGTACCCCGACCCCGCTGTCTTCGTCCTCGGAGATACCGAGGCTCGGCGGATGCAATCAGGTGGAGCCTACACTCTTGACCCCCAATCCCCTCTTGCCGGCGCCGGCTCCTCCAACCCGTTCAGCGACAAGTCCGACATGCTCCCCGCACCGGAGTACGACTTCTTCGGTCGGCGGCGGCCAGCAACGCCGAGCATCGGGCCGGTGGATGTGATTGATCTTGGCTCTGGTGGATTCGGAAGATCAGTTAATCGAAGCGTGGTAGTTGGATAAGGAGAGAGTTGATGTTTAATTTCACCGGGGCAGGACAAACAAGTGATCCCAGGCGTTTTACGGGGGACTTCAATGTCCTCGTTGAGGACAACCCGTCTGGATCAACGCTTGTGTTAGAATACTCACGAGACAACGGGGTGACGTGGAAGGCGTTGCCTCGCGCAGGGTCCGATATCACATTTACGGTACGAGACTCGGTCTTGATCGAGATGCGGCAATCGTTCACGTATCGTTTGCGGTG
>RGZB01000139.1 GCA_010031735.1 Pseudomonadota bacterium
GACCGTTGCGATGCGTGGATCGCACGATCAGGTTCTGACGGAAAGGGTTGTGGTTCTCGGTGGGTCCTCTTCTGACGAGTTTTCACTCGTGTTACCAGTGCCGAGTGGTGCGGAGTGGGTGTGGATTGGCTTCTCAGCTGTCTTTACAGAGCGGCCAATCATGTGGAGAGACATACGCCTGAGATGGTTGCGACGGGAAACTCCGATCGCGCGATGCGCCGCGGGGGTTACGACGATCACTCTGTCGGGTGCCGTACATTCAGATCTCTTGCAGATCGCACTGCCCGAACTAATTCGGGATTTTGATGAGATCAGGCGAACGGCGGGCTGTGCGGCCCCGGCCTTCGCCGAGGAGCACCGGGCATCTACACTGATCGCTCGCATCCTCAGCAATTATCCTTTGAAATCGCCGGTGCGGGGCATGAGAGCATTTCGATGGAAGTGATGCATGCCGACGGTATTCGAATTCTCGCCCTATCTGATGTTGCGGTTGGATATGGTTCGCCTCAGGTTCAATACCTGCTGCATTCCATAGGGCAGCACTATGGCAACGCCTCCCTGGTGTTGGTGGAACCCGATCAAAAGAGACGCATACCCAGAACACCCATCTTTCCATCAATCGAGGTTGTCCGGATATCCACTACCTTCCCTCCATACGACGAGCGATTCATGATCGAATTCGCTTTGGAGGCTCGCCGGATTATTCAAGCATATCGTCCCCACATCGTGATCGCCACGCACGGATGGGTCCTTCCTGCACTGCTCACTACGGCATGGCCGCCTGCGGTATTTATTTATTACATGCTGGAAAGCCTTTCGCATCAGCGTAGTGGGATCGGCACTATCGCTATCGATCTGAACCGATATGCGCTTGGCATGGCCGATATCGTGCTCGTGCCGGAACGCCGGCGGGCCGAGGCCGACCTTCGGACGCAGGGCTGGCAGGCGGTCGACATGGTAGAGGTGTACAACGCTGCGCCTATGGTGACCGTAGGTACGTTCGTAGAGCCGGGGCTTCGCGAGCAGCGTGTGTTGTACGCAGGGTCGATAGGGCCGGATACGCTATGCGAATGGATGGGACTTGAGGAAGTCGAAGATGTGCAATTCGACATCGCGGGACCCGCAGAGACGGATCTGGCGCGAGATGTGTGTGCCAAGCTCGTGCAAAAGACAAACATACGCTACCTTGGCGTTCTGTCGCAGGCAGAACTGTGTGCCATCCGAGGTAACTACGCGTGGTCGTTGGTGATGTGGAATCCAGCGGACATCAATCAGTTGTATGCATCACCCAATAAGTTCTTCGAAACGATCCAAGCGGGAGTGCCGCCAATCGCAGGGCCACACCCGCAGTGCGCTGATGTCATCGCCCGTCTCGGGTGTGGTCGGATCATGATGGACTGGAAAGAGGACGCGTTCATAGTGTACGTATAGCTGATAACGGCTTTCTCATCCTTTTGGGCTCTTTCTGAGAACGCCATTGTGAGGCTCCGTTGGATTGTTGCGATTGTCATTATCACGCGGGAGGTGACGGCGAGTTTCTCGACGGTCGTTCGGGTCCGTCGGCATTTCTTCAGCAAGCCGATGGTCTGCTCGACGATGCGGTGACGCTTGGAGCCCTGCTTTTTGAAGAGCGATCGGCCGTCATGCGGAAGCGTCTTGGTTTCCTTTGCGGGATATTAGCGGTTTGATGACGTCCTAGCAAAGGCAGTCCCGAACACAGTTGCAGCCCGGCACGGACGCAGCCCGAGAGAGACCGGGTCCGTAACGGCGGCACGACGGCCGTAGGGGATGAGTGGGATGTGTGCACACAGTATTTACCGCTCGACACGTAGGCTCATCAACGGCGAGTGTAGGTCATGG
>RGZB01000140.1 GCA_010031735.1 Pseudomonadota bacterium
TCAGGGTTGGGGTAGGGGCGAGCATCATGCGCGGGATGATACCGCCCCTTTGGGTAGCGTCAAGCGGCTTCCGCTTCGCCTTCGGTGTCCTCGAACAACTTCAGCGCCGCGTCGCGCACCTTCTGCATGTAGTCGGCATGCGGCTTCACCGCAGGATACACCGCTGAAAACACTGCAAACCATGCGTCGGTTTCCATGATGTCAATGAGCGCGTCGGGGATGTTGTCGTACACGTACTGCGCGGCTTCGTTGATTGGCGCGGATTTTTCGGCGAACTCACATAGGTGTTTTGCGTAGCCGCGCAGCTTCATCGCTTGAAACGGGTTCATATCGTCATTGTCCTGTGTGGTCTGGTTGTTGGCTGCGGCAGCAAATGCCGGGGGTAGCGTCACTGTTGACAAAACCCCGTTTTGTGGGGGTTGCATGGTCATGGGGGCTTGCATGGGCATTGCGCCTGGTGGCGGGTTTTGCGCCTGAGACTGCGAAACAATGTCCAGCACTTTCGGCAGCATGCCCATGAGGGTGTCGGGCTGTTCTTCTTTTTCGGGCAGCACCTCAGCGGCAGCGCCGCGCAATTCCTTGATCGCGCTCACGATCTCGCCAATGCTCGACTTCTGTTGCGGCTGATTGTCCAGACCCATCGCTTGCCGCATCATGGTCATCATGGTCAGCATCTTCCCCATTTCTTCCATTGGGTCTTTTGGGGGCTGTTGCTTCATTTGCACCAGTGCGTCAAGCATTTGCTGTTGACCCTGTGAAATGGTCTGCACCATCTGCGCCAAACCCGAGGGCATACCGGTAGCGTCGGCGATTGTTTTTGCTTCTGCCATGCTGATTCGGGTCAGCTTGCGAACAACGAATTTCCCGTTATCCGGGTGCGTGCCGTACAAACGCAGCTCGTAGTCGCCCGCGCCGAATGCTTCGCGGATCATGTCAAACGATCCGTCCTCGAATTCGTTGGGCTGATATTTGCGACAGTATTCCCGCACTCCCTTGTTGATGCGGTAGACCGCAACATAGGCGCGGTCATCACCCGCCGCCAAATCGAGCAGGGTTGCCACGCGGTCGGTTGAGGTTTCCTCGGGTTCCTCGATCGGCTGCGGCAGTTGTTGTAGCGGGATCGCTTCTGGGATGTAGTCGTCATCGTCGGATTCGACGGTTTTACGGGACACTCGCGGCATGTTTGCTCCAATAAAAAAGGGGTGTGCGGACTGCACACCCCTCATTTTGATCTAGAACGATCTAGATTCAACCCCCATTGATGATCTTAGGTTTTTCCTCAGCTTGTTCATACCCCGCGCAGATATCGGCAGCGGTCACAATGGGCCACAGCGTAAGAATCTGCACGCTAACCCCTTGGGCGGTTGGGATCGGGATTGCCGCCGCTTGCGGGGGTGTTGCACGGCAGATCATTTGACCGGCTTGCTTGCTCTCCGGGGAGAGCGAAACAGCCGAATACATGCAGGTTTTGCAGGATGCCGCCATGTCAGCCCCTCCACGCGAGCAGCACGCCGATCAGCACGCACGCCGCGATCGTCAGCACCGCGCTGGCGACGTCGATCACCAGCTCGCGCGTCGGGTTCGCTTCCACGTGCCCGACCGTGAACTCACATTCCGCAAGCGTGCGGGGTGTGTGAATGTTTTTCATCAAGCGGCTTTCAGCTTCTTGACGTTATTGGTCATGCCAGCAGCTTCGAGCAGTGCGCCCATCTTGTCGGAAACGACGGGTTCCACCAGCGGTTTGACCGTGTATTCGTAGCCGGTCACGCTTGCGGATTTCTTCGCGCCGATGGCAAGGCCAAATTCCACTTCTTCGCTTTGGGCCAGCGCCGATGCCAGTTGCTGCGAAATGAAATTCGG
>RGZB01000015.1 GCA_010031735.1 Pseudomonadota bacterium
CCGGGTGGTGAGGAATTCGTGGTGGTGATGCCCAACACCGACCTTACCATCGCGCAGACCATCGCAGAACGTATCCGCCAGAATATGGAAGCAACGCCCTTCCCGATCTCTGCCGATCCAAAGCAAACGAACGTGACGATCAGCGTCGGCGTTTCTGCACTGACGGCCACGACCAATACAGTCGAAGCGCTCAAGCAGAAATCGGATGAAGCGCTCTATGCCGCGAAAGGTGGCGGCCGCAACCGCGTCGTCGTCGCTGAGTGTTAAGCGTTAGATGCTGATCGAAACCTCAGAGCAATTCTTCTCTGTACTCCCGCAATACTGCCGCATCCTAGCCCTCGATGTGGGCGAGAAAACCATCGGCCTTGCAATCAGCGACGTGATGCATACGGTCGCAACCCCACTACACACCATCGCACGCAAGCAGTTCACCAAAGATCTGGATGCACTGCTGAAAGTCATAAAGGAACGCGAAATTGCCGGACTGGTGATCGGGCTACCGCTCAATATGGATGGTACAGAAGGCAAGAAATGCCAATCAGTACGCCAGTTCGGGCGCAATATCCTGAAGACGCATACGATACCGATACTATTCTGGGATGAGAGGCTTTCCACCGAAGCAGCGATGCGTAAATTACGCGAGAGCGATATTTCCGCGGACGCGCGCCTGGAGAAAGTGGATGCGGTCGCAGCCGCTGTGATATTACAGGGTCTCCTCGACGCTAAACCCTAAAACGTGCATTTTTTGTGAAAAAAATGTATGCCATAAGGCATTCGGGAATCAGAATTTGAGGATTTTTAGTCGATTTAGCAAAGTTATCCACAGGCATTAGCAAAAAATAATACCTTATTTTATCCTTTATTATCATTTAATTAGACGGTATAAACCTACGTTATAAACTATATTTCCATTATTCTATATATATAAAATTATAATTTCTCTTGAATTATTAAAATATTTCTGTATAAATACCATCCAACAAAGACATTAAACAACCGATAGCTGATTTTAAAAAAAGGACCACAAGGGGTAGATTTATGAAGACCGCACTCAAAGCACTCAAAACGATTCTGATGATGATGCTTCTCTCTTCAACGGTAGTGGCATGCGCAAACGCACGCGAAAAAGAACACTACACCGCTATGTACACGAAAAACGGCGGCTGCAACTGGACGCAGATCACCTGCTTCTCCGGCGACAAACGCCCTGAAAACGTCATCTACCAAGACAATGTCTGCCGTTACTACTTCAACTATGGTGAACTCTCGGTTGCTCACTCTTATGACGAAATGATTCGTAACGTGGTCTTGACCCGCAGTGAAAACTGCGTTTTCCAGCCGATGGGCGCACAGCCTGGCACTGCTACGATGTAAGGAAAATCTGATAGGTTGATTTAGAAGGACCCTCCGCGAAAACGGAGGGTTTTTTCTTTTTACCTTGTCACGATGCCGAAAGACTGGCGGCGTATCTGCTCCAGTGCGCGAGCGACCTGAACAGCAGCCTGATTCGCTGATGTATCTTGAGTGGACTCCCTCTTCGTTGTGAGATCGATTGCTATCCTCTCGAAATCCACCCCTTCCTTCAATCCAGAACGTTCCAGCATCTTGAGTAATATCGTATTATTATGCTGATTGGATAACAGCGGATTTTCCGTATCGACAACCGCGATCATCGTATTTTCCATACTGTGATGGCCGATGGCTTTGAGGAACAGCGGCGCGAAGAGTTCGGTATCCGTACCGAAGCCGCCCGGCAGAAGCAAAATGATGTTACCCTGCCGCGCCATCTTCTGGATGCGGTGCGGCATACCGTCCGCTCCGATGATCTGATGGATATAGTGGCCCGGTGAATGATGGTTATTGAAACGTGCGATCGGGTTCAGCTGCGCGAAGGTGATGCCCGTGACAAAGGCCCCGTTTTCATACGCACCTTTCTGCGTACGCAGCATCATACCGCCGCGTCCGCCGCCCGTGATCAGGTCGAATCCCGCTTTTGCCAATTCGGCACCTGTAAGCTCGGCCATATCGAGGAAATACGGATTGGTAGTAGAGAACGAACAACAAACGAAAGTCTGGAGCCTTAAAGGATCTGGGCGCTGCAAACCATCCTTGCGGATATGTTGCATCGCGTCATCGTCTTTGGCTTCGAACGGTTTAATCATGATCGGCGGCGCGTGCAGGAGTTCGACGACCTCGCGCGGTTTTGTCGCCAGTTTCAGGATGCCGGTGTTATCCGGCCTGTAGATCAGGTCGGCCTTCTCCGGCTTCAGTAAACCGTGCTGCTTCAGTTCCATCACGCGGTCGATGAATAATTGATAATGCCCATCGCTATCCAACATCACCACCGGTTTTGCATACGCAAGTCCGTCACCATTGATCTTCATCTGATAATTGTCTGCCCACTGCATACCCATGGGCATACCGGATTGGATCGCATCGAGGATAAGATAGAGGAGTGCCATATCGCCGATACTGTCTTTCGTCAGCGGATCACCCATGAAAAGCATGGAATCGGATGCCGTGATATGCCCACCCACCAGCTCTTTCAGGTCCCTTGCGCCGGTCGCAATATTGAGATTGTATGCGCCGTTCAGTGCACTCTTCAAATCCGCTGCTAACGGCGAAAGTTCACCATTATCACGGCCTAAGGAAGGAATACTGAGGATAGGTTTATTTGACATATTATACCCTTGATATCACTTTGCTTGAAACCGGTTCCAACATCTTATGCCGTTGGTCATACATGCCAGAAACGCGGAATTGCTGCGCCAGTTTATTCATGATCTCGTTTGTTTGTTCGGTACCGCAGAACTTGATCGCTGCATCCAGACCACGGCCTGGGATTACCCCACCTTGCATCTGCACCTTGCCCGAGGAACGGTAGAATTCTGGCAGGAGTGTATAATCCGGCGCATCCCAACCCTTGTCCTCGTCGCCATGGTTATGGCGCAGGTAACGGATGTCGCCTACCATCATACCGGCCAAGCGTGCCGCCGCACCGATATAAGGCCCCTTCATAGAGAGATAAGTGAGCTTATCCGGTGTCGGGAACCATTCCCGGAAACGGTTTTCCACCAACATGCCGCGCTGGTGATCAAATACCGTTGGACTACTGAGTATATCCGCAACTTTGAGGACACGCTCGATGGAGGTATGCAATAAAGTCTTCTCATCGGTGCGATTGCCTTTTACGAATAAGAAATTGCCATCCGGCGTGAATACGCCCGACGCTTGTGCACGGTTACCCTTCTTCGCCGAATCGATCGCCTCACCGGCAAGGACACTTACCAGATATTCCGGTGAATCCTTGATCGTTGCGATATTCAGCCCTTCTATTTCCTCAAAAGAGAAATGGTGGCCAACGGTCGTGTAGAAAAATTCCGCCAGTCCCGGAGGTGCTTTGCCGCGAGAGATCTCCACCAATGCGTTCTTGCCATTCCAATTGCTAAGCGCTTTCTGCGCCTGCTTATATTCGCGTACTTTTGCAGCGCTATCATGGAATGCACAATAATTTTGGCTCAATACTTCATGCGATACATATTGCCCGTCATAGAGCCCAGATTGTTGCACGCCATTGCTGCGTACCTTAGCCAGCATTCGTGCGCGTTCGATCTCCTCGCCGTCCCGATCGAGGAAAACCGACTCGGACATTCCATCCGATACATAGGTTTTTGCACGGCTGAAAATGAAATCCGCACGCTGCCGTAGCAGCGATCCTTCGGGATAGGCCAGTGCACCGATCGCAACACCTGGATCAGGTGCTGCCGTAATCACTTTGCCGATGCCGGCTTTTACTACCGCGTCCGTACACATAGGGCAGCACATCAGGTTACAGACGAGCGTCATCTTCGAGGGATCGTATTTTCCCGGTTCGACCAATAGTTCCCCTAGCAGCTGGCGCACCAGTTCTTTCTCCGCGTGTCCATCCGTGTGCGGACGAGTGACCGTAACTTCGCTGCCGTTTTTATAGGTGAAGCCCCGTACGGTGGTGTTGACTGCTGCAAACGCCACCTCGCCATTTTCGTCGATCAGGAAAGCCGCAACACCATAATTACCCTGGCTTGCCGTCAATTCTGCCAATTTTGCAGATTCAATCATAGCATATTCAAGGTTCCTGAATGTACGTCCGCGGTATTGTCTGGTTAAGGATGAAAGCATATTTGACACTCCTAGATTCAAAACTAACCTAAATGTGTTAATAACTTGTTAACACTATTCAATTATCATTTAGGCTAGACCCAATACTTGGATAGGTTATGGACTTAGCACACGCCGGTAATGGCCATCGCAAGGGCACCTATGTCATTGTTGCTTCCAGAGAGAAGCAATACGAGCTCGCATGGCGCGTAGAATGGCCACGCCTGATTTTCGAACCTACCGAACATCTGACCAAACTGAGTGAGCAGGATCGCCTGCAACTCTTCAATGGCATTCTCGCCTCTTACCGCAAGTCGTTCGAAGTGGAAGAAGCCTTCAAGGTCTCTGCGATTGCACTGACCGACGACGGCGACTATTTCATCGCCCACAACCTGCGCGCTGAGTATGATTCACCCGTGAATCCTTTCCGCCGTGCCTGCGCAGAAGACAACCTCATTCGTGCCATCCACCATACCAAAGGTGAAAAGGTGAAAATCGAAACGCTCTATATGATGGGCGGTCGAACCGAAGCGAACGGCGATGCGCCTCCGTGCCTACCTTGCGGCATGTGTACGGACGCGCTTTGTAAAGCCTCACGCAGGGATGCGCAGGTCGTCACCTTCCCGGCAAGCGATGGTACGGTTCCTATCAAGCTCAATCTGGATGCACACTCGCTTTCGGATGTGAAAGCCGGCGAAACATGGCAAACCCACATGCCGCATCTCAATATCGATTACGAGTTAACGCTCAGTGCTGCCGGAAGAGACGTGAGCAAGAGAGCGTTACAAAGTGTAGAAAGCGGCAAACTCAAACTGACCAAGGCAAACGGCCTGGAAGAGGATGCATCCGTAACGGATATCAATGCTTTCATGGTCAAAAAACTGGTCTCCGCTTACCGCGCACGTAAGCCCACCGGCAGCGGTCTCCACAATGTAGAGAAAGTACGCTGCGCTGTGGTGCGTACGGCAGATGGTGCGCTCCATTACGGTATGGATATGATCGGGCCGGATGAACGATCCATGCCATTTGCAGAACAGACCGCCGCCGTACGTTCCGATGAGCTGATGAAACCCATCACCGAGATGTGGGTGATGGAATTCGACCCGTACGATATCGCACGGGGTGTGCTCCATACCTCACCCAAATGGGCACTCGAGACCGTATATAAACGCAAGATGAAAGAATCGGAGGCGCAGCCGGTCGTGGACTCGATCAAGATTCATTACATCCCGTTCAACTCCGGCAAGATACAAGAGCAGCGGTTGAATGAATTGATGCGCAATTACGATATGGAAGATATCTTCACCAGCCAGTACAAAGGCAACAAAGGCTACCGTGGCTATGGCGGTAACGGCGGCGGGGATGGAAGGGTGCATTGATGAAGAAGAAGAAAGACCTCACACCCGTATTCAAGATCGGCACCACCGCTTCCGAGAAGGTAACGGACGTAACGAACGTTGCTATCGCACACCGCTTGAATGTGTCGATCGAGAAAGCGGGCTACGTCCATAGCCCGAATGAAGAAGACGGTGATTACACCCGCCACGCGCTCATCAAAATCGTTCCGGTGCTCGCACGCCTGATGCTAGAGATCAAGGATGGTGGTGGCCCTAAGGCCTACTTCATCAAACTCGAGGCAGAGGGCAAAGATCCCAATCAGATCATTCTTGCCACCGAGGATTCAGGTGCCGCTGCGCGCTCGCGATTCTCGCCGCACGATCCGGATTTTGACCTCACCGGCATTGATGAAAAGTTCATCCTTCAAGGTAATTTCCCTGGCCCGAACCTCAAACAATGTATCGAATGCTGCGGCAGTACTAAAGCACTATTCGATCGCTTCCGTGGTTACGCGCAGCGCAAAGGTATGGTTAGCATGGATTTCGAACTCGCCTCGTCGCTTGCGATGATCGTGCTCAATAAAAGCCTGATCAACAACTTGTATAACGCCGTGAAGGATATATTACTTGAAAAAGAAGTCGACGAGCGTGCGCGCCCCGGCCTTGTACGCGACGCTCTCCAAATACACGTCAAGGCGAAACCCGATCTCATCAAGGTATTCGAAAGCACGAAGCCTGTGCGCCTCCTTATGACGCATTCGAACGGTAAAAGTGAGACCATCGAAGACCATCTGACCTTCGGCGGTCCGCTTGCCAAAGCGGGTGTCACCTTACGACAGACACCGGAATACTTCACCAAGCTCAGCCCGCGTGCAGAGAATTTTACCCGCGCCTTCATGACGGCAGGTGTACGCCCCCAACTGGGTGCACCGCGTGCGCGCCTGCGGAGCGACTTCAGCGTCGCTGCGCATGACAGTGCCATATTGCACGAACTCATCCGTCATGTCGATGTGCCGTTTAAAATCGTTGGCGAACATGGATATTGGGGTTCACCGTTCGATCTGCAGCGCCCCTTATTGGAAGGCCTCTATAACCAATCCGATGCGATTGTACTGATACCAGCCAGCGATACGCTCACCGACCAAGACCGTCTGGAGGCGCTCGCACTTTCTTCTCGTACCATGGTGCAGAATGCAGTGAACAACACGAATCCTACGAAAGTGTCCCTCGTGTTCTATAACCCGAAGGGGCAGTATGATGGTGTAATCAGTGCGATCGAAGCACCGATTACCAAGAAGATGAGCGAAGGTATCTTGCCCAGCGGCACGGGGTACGAAGGCAACGAACGTGCAAGCTATTTCGTTGCAACGAATCAAAGTGAGCTTGTGGATATACTTTCCCAGGTGCGTGCCCACTCTCAGCCACGCCCCTTCATAAACATCATGAACGTACCGGAAGATCCTTTCCCGAAGAGCCGCTTCCGCGTAGCCGTGTTTGCGTCGCATAAAGCCGAGAAACAAAGTTACATCTATGAAGGCCATGACCTCGGTCAGTGGTTGGCGGAGAACGATATGGACCTGGTATTCGGTGGCGGTGATCGCGGTGTGATGGGCGGTCTTTATAACGGCTTCGAGGCCGGCCGCACAGAACTGCGCAAAGGCGATATCCCGGCAGAACGCATGCCGCAGCTTCTGGCCGCGATGCCGAGCTATCTATACGCGGTGGAAACGGAAAAAGGCCGGATGCCGGATACGATCGACCGCAGAGTGGAACCGAACACCATGTCGCAGCGCAAGCATTTCTTGCTCGAGAGTTCGCAGCCCGATGTGTTCGTGTCCTTGAAAGGCGGTATCGGTACGTATGAAGAGGTCGTGGATTTCGTGGGGCTACATAAAACCTATCCTGAAAAACGCATGATTATACTGAATGACCAGGATGAGAAATTCACCGAACTCCTGAACACCTTGCTCGGTGTGGAGGATTATAGAAAAGTGCCACCGGCAACCCTCGAAGAGCGGCTCGGCATCATCGTCTCCGACACGATCGACGATGTGAAAACAAGAATCATCCAGGCACGCAAGAATGTGGTGAGCAGCGGCACCGCGGCCGGCGTGGCCCCTGGCCAAGAACAGGTGACGAGGCATTGATGCAAACCTATACCCCCATGACCGAACCACTTTTAAAAGCCATGCAGGCACGTGGCCTGTTCGTCGAGACCCATGTGCATTTCCCCGGCTTGTTCACGCCGGAACTGACACTCTCGCTCGGCATCAAAAACGGATGGGTGCATGGCCACACCGGCGAAGTGCTCCGCCCGTTCGCGCATCCGAAGAATCCGTACAAGCACTATTCCGAGCTGTTTCTCGCCGGTGCAGATGGCAAAGGCGCCCTCGTGAAAGACGGGATGGTCGCGAAAGACCTGCGCTACAACCTCGACCCACGGAATTATCCAGACCTCAAGATCGCGTTCGATATCTTCGACCGTGTCTATGCCTTCACCCACAGCCACCGCTTTGGCGAAGGTGCGGTGATGCAGGCAGAGGATGTGGCCGCCGTGATGGCCTCCTATCTCGGCCAGTGCCGCGAGCAAGGGCTTCGCCACACCGAAGTGCAGTTCAACTTCACGATGGCCGACCATGTGTTCCGTGACAGTGGCCTCAAAACACCCGAAGCACGCCAACACGCGCTCTGCGAACTGCTCGCCGTGGTGGTGGAGGAGTATGCGAAGCATGATGTGAACCTCGCGTTCCTGCATTGCTTCAACAAAACGGTGATCTCCGGCATCGGCGACGATCTCGAGGAACGCACCGTGCGCGCGGCCGATCTGGTGCTGCGGCTCAACCGTGATTTCCCGTTCGTAGTCGGCATCCAATCTGCCGGCAACGAAGATATGTACGATGTCGAGAAACTGAAACGCGGCTACGACATGGTCCGCGCGGCCGGTTTGGAATCCGGCGCCCATGCCGGTGAAGGCCGCGGCGGCCCACACGTGATGAAGGTGCTCGACACCTTGCAACTCTCGAACTTGGGGCACGGCTTCCGCGCCATCGAACTCGATGAGGCGATCGCGGCCGTGCGCGAAGCAGGCATGGTGCTGCACCAATGCCCGATCGTGAACCGTGCACTCGAATCCAAACTGAAATACGATAGTCAGTCGGGCAAACCGCATGCCGAGGGCGAGAAACGCAATATCGGCGAGGTCTATAACCATCCATTCTTCGAACTACTTCGCTCGCATGGTGTGCGCGTGAATATCTGTTCGGACAATCCGGGCTTCTTCGGCAGTTATGAAGAAGAAGTGCGCGCGATGACCGGCATGAGTGTCGCGTTCCCGAAACACGTGAAGCCCCTCTCCTTCGAGGAACTGGTTATCACGACCTTGAACGGCGTGATGGCGAGTGCGATGAAAGAGAAAGACAAACTCCGTTTCGCCAATGACCTTAACAAATTCGTCGTCGCCTGGCAGGATATCCAACAGATGCCAACCGGTATCGATTACGGCGACCACCCGCTGTTAGAGCGCGCACGTGCCGAACGCATGAATGGTGGCGGAAAAGCAGGCGGTGGCGCGGCTGCCATCCGCAGATAGTTTACTCGGCTTCCGGCGTATCCGTATCGAGCTTACCCGCTTCGAGTTCTTCCCTGGCTTTCCGCGCCAACGCTTCATATTTCGTACGGAACTTATCGAGCGTCCCGATTTCAAGCTCCTCTAAATCGAGCAGCGCATTATGCGCGCCTTTCGTGGAGCGGATCAATTCATCGAGCTTGAGCTGGATCGCCTGCGTGTCGCGGTTCTGCGTGTTCTGGATCAGGAACACCATGAGGAAGGTGATGATGGTAGTCCCCGTATTGATGACGAGCTGCCACGTGTCGCTGAAATGGAAAAGCGGGCCTGTCGCCACCCACACCACGATGACACCGACCGCAAACACGAACACACTAGGACGCCCACAGAAATGCGCAGCCGCTTTGGCAAAACGGGAATATAGATTGCAAAGGTTCATATGGATTTCCTTATTATCTGGAGTATAAAAGGACAAGGTGGAATCAGAATCAATTATATTGAAATGGTGCCGCCTGAGGGATTTGAACCCCCGACCTACTGATTACAAATCAGTTGCTCTACCCCTGAGCTAAGGCGGCTGATAGCCTTGAAAAGCGTGCCTAGACAGGCGTTATGTTTGTAGGCGGTTTTGCCTTGCGCCGCAAGCCTAAAATCTGCTTCGGGATCAGCCTATCAAACGTACCGGTCGCAAGCATCACGCCGGCTGCGGCGAGCAAAATACCCATCACTTCGAGCAATGTCGGCACCTCGTGCAGGAAGGGTACGGCAGCCAAGGTCGCCATCACGGGAACAAGCGGAATGAAGGCTGCGGAACCACTGGCACCCAAGAGTTCTACACCTTTGTTATACGCCAGTAGTGCCAAGATGTTCGTGAGTATCCCTTGGTAGAAACCCTGCCAGACGATCTCGCCCATCGGTGCTTCGTGCAGGTGCGAGGGCAGGAAGAAATAGAAGATCGGAAGGTAAAGTATCATCGAGAGTGCCGCCATCACCGATGTATTCTCGAGTGGAGCCGCGCGCCATTTTTTCGAAAGCACGGCATAGACACCCCACGTGCTGCCCGCGATCATGAGCAGCAGATGGCCGAACCACACGCGCGCACCGTCCACCTGCCCTTTCGCCGCCATCAGGAACGCGACAATACCGAGCACGCCGAGGAGAATGCCCGCGAGCTTCGCACGCGAGAATTGTTCCTTCAGCAGGAAGTAGCTCAAGATACAGGTAATGGATGTCGTGAAGGCATAGATGATCGAGCAGTGCGACGCGGGGACATATTGGAACGCGGAGATCGTCATCAGGTTATAGGGTGCCCCCATCAGCATCATGAGGATAACGCCGCCGATGATGCCCCACGGCCCCACGCGGAAACGCACGCGGAGTGCGACCGGTGAGAGCAATAATCCCGCGACGGTGAAGCGGATCGCAGCGATGTCGTACGGCGTGAGGTGGCCTTTCACCCCGACGCGGCTCACCACAACCCAGCCACCCCAAACGGTGACGGCGAAGAGCATACAGAGTATGCCTTTTACGATATGTTTTTCTTTGGTCATGGGATGTCCGGAAATACTGACTGATGCAGTATCGTGTTTTCATGCATGCGGCAAGAAAAATCCCCCTAAAATGCGAAAAGGGCCCCGTAGGGCCCGATTCTTTACTTCCCGCGCCGCGTCCAGAACACGAAGGCGACGACGAGCATCACGTCCGGTGCCATCGCGATCGTCCAGAGCAGGAGTGGCGTCGCGACGATCATGAACGGTACCCAGATCATCGGGTGTACGTTCTCTTCCGAATCGAACTTGAGCATAGACACCTCGGGGTATTGGGGCGTGTCTCAACCAGTAAAGGACAAATACGGGTATAGTATAATTCCCTGAGATTACAGGATTATTTCACATATAAGACATTGATTTATATGTATTATATACCCACGCCCTTAAACCTTCTATTAGCTAGAAAATAACAATTCTTTTATGGTTCAGGTCAGGCGCATAGTGGAAGGTATGGCAAACGCATTACCTCCCAATAGCGGAAGAAGAGCACAGTTAACGACATGGGTAAGAATCCACCGTGGTCGCAGCGGTGGCCATCGGTAAAGCGATGGGTATCGAAAACTTCGGTGACGATCACCCGACCAATGCCGAGCGTATTGACGCACAGGAAAAGACGCTCAAGAATCGCAAGGATTCGGAAAGCAAAGGCCGCTAGTTACTTCTGGTTCACCGCGTAGAGCGCAACCGCCGCCGCATTCGAGACGTTCAGCGATTCTACCGCATCCCCGATCGGGATCTTCACCAGCATATCGCAGTTCTCGGCAGTCAGCCTGCGAAGGCCCCGCCCCTCCGCACCCATCACGAGTGCGACGCGCGTATAGTCCGGCATGTCGCTGATGAAGGTCTTGGCTTCACCGTCCAAACCGATCAGCCATACATCCATCTCCTTTAGATCTTTCATGCAAGAAGCAAGATTCGTCACCGTTACCACCGGTACACTCTCAAGCGCGCCAGAGGCTGCTTTTGCCATCACGCCTGATTCCCGCGCTGCGTGATGTTCCAGCACGATCACCGCAGAAGCACCGAATGCCGCCGCACTGCGAAGCACCGCACCGACGTTATGCGGGTCGCTTACCTGATCCAGGATCACGAGGGTCGCTTTGCCTTCCGGCAGTTCGATATCATGGAGGGATTTTTCCGGCAGCGGGCTTACTTCAATGACAATCCCTTGATGTACCGATTCATCCTTGAGCAGCACGTTCAATTCATCCGTCGTCACCACACGGTGCGGGAGATATTTATAATCCGCGAGCATCGGCATGGTTTCCATCGTAGACGGTGTCACCATCATGAAATGGATCTGGCGATTCTCGTTCTTCAAGGCCGCTTCGACGGCATGTTTCCCGTAGATATAATAATTCATGCCCGCAAGTTCGCGGCGGCGGAAGGATTCCTTACGGCCATCGCGGTCATTGCGTGAATGGCCACCTTGCGCGCTACCCGTGCGCTGCTTATTGCCATCGCTATCGCGGCGGAATTCCCGGCGTTCGTTACGACCATTCCGTTGTTCGGAACGATCCTTACGATGTCCTTCATTCCCGTGCTTACCACCCTTACCGCGTGGTTTATCACGTTTTCCGCCAAAATCCCGGTGTTTCTGACTCATATACCCATTGACAACTTATGGCAGTTTAACTAAATGGTAAAACTAGAATGCTGCCGGTTAAAAATCGAGGCGGATACTAGACGTATCGCCGCCCGCACGCAAACGAAAACATGGTGATTTAAGAGGAATTATGCGCTTCATCCTTCTCGCAGCTTTGGTAACGCTGGTCAGTCTGCCGGCAGAGGCACGGATCACCAAAGAAGGTTCCTATTTCGCCTCGAAATATAAAACAGCGAAAACCAGCCGGATGTTCCCAAGTGACCTTTTCACGCAAACCAGCATCACGCCGCGTAAACGCCTGGGTGAAAAAAGGCCGTGGGACAATAACATCTAGTTGCACGTAACCTACTGATTTTAGAACTTGCAAATAAGATAAAGAACTGTATTTTCGCTTCTCCCAAGTCGGGTTCCCCGATGCAGAGATGTGGAGGATTGGCCGAGCGGCCCGCATGCAACGCATGCAGACCTAACTATTTGACCGCTCTTGCTTACTTCACATCATGAAAATCTCCTGTGGAGGAGTGGCCGAGCGGTCAATGGCAGCAGACTGTAAATCTGCCCTCTTACGAGTTCGAAGGTTCAAATCCTTCCTCCTCCACCATTTTTCACCCTATCTTATGACTGGTCACATCCCCTATGGATGGCGCTCTTTGTATTGCTTGAGCGCATTCTGGTAGTCTTCCGATTTCAGTATGATCGGCATATAGCGGATAGCCCGCTTCTGTTTAAGCGTAAAGCTCTTGGCGTTAAAACTACCTCGCGCACCGCAGAATTTACTGCAATTATTCTCGGGATCCTCAAAACTGATCTTATCCCCATCTAGTTTTATCGTAAGCAGACAACTATTCTCTTTTGCCGGATCCTGGAAAACAAACCCGCCGACTTTCTTATATTCCGCCACACCGGAAATGCCGCAACCGTGCCCGTTAAAGAATTCCAGACTCATCTTGATATAGGCCGCGGAATCGGCAATCCGCACGAACTCGAATATGTCTTCCGATGGGTATTCCCCACCGTCGATGGTGCCGTTCTTGAAGCGCTTTTTATAGACCCCTTCCATTTTCTCTATGAGCGACTTCGCCTCTTTCACGTCTCCGTCCGGGCCGTATTCCGCGTTCATTTTCTGCGATTGAGCCTTTAACTCCGCAATCTTCGTGTTGTATTCCGCGGTAAGGCAGGCCTTCACATCGGTTGCTGCATCACATTTCTGTATCGTCTTGTCCAGCCAGAACATGGGCTTATCGAGGTGCCTATTGGCAAGTGAAAGATCCGTATCATTCGAAACCGTGGGGATTTTATTGATGCTTTCTGCCAGTGCCTGCAAATCCGCATCGGTGCACCAGACGCGCGCTGCTTGGGTTAGTTCTGCTGCACATACTTGCGACGACCATGCCCTACCCACGAAATTCTCTTTCGATTTGAGCGTATAGGTTCTCTGTTCCCCGGCTTTTAGCGGTTCGCATGTGCCCATGCTGCAGTTTTCTGCGCCCGCGTGGAGCGTAATAGTGTTATTCTTCGGGTCACGTTCCAGCTGGAATGCGCAGCTGCTTTCGAACTTACTGGAGCTTACCAGCTGAAGCTTTGATGCATTCGTGTTGGGAGTAGGCTCTATAATACCGCTTCGTTTGCAATTAGGGGTATCATCCATCCCGAAGGTATCCACCTCGCATTTACCGCTGTCGTCGCATTTGCGGATACTGATGCCATACTGATGCCTTCCCGCTTCTTGTGATTTCCACTCGCCTTGCCATGGGTTCTCTTCTTTCGCATTCGCAGTGAAGCAGAACAACAGAACGAGCAGTGTATATAGAAGTGTTTTACCTAACATCAGGATTCTCTCCTTCATCAACACTTCTTCTTACATGATATTTACTCATGTGTCTTGAGAGTCGTGCAGGTATTTGATGATTTTCACCTTATGGTGGCTCCATGAAAAAGACATCCGAAGAAAAGACCCGTACCCAGCATACCGTCGCGGAACAGCGCGAGATTCAGGAACAAATAGCAAAACACGTTCACTTGCAGCCCATCTGGTGCCGGAAGGTATCCGTCTGAATGCGGTAGCACCCGGCCCGGTGTGGACACCGCTCAATCCCGCGGACAAAGAGTGAAAGGATGTGGCTCATTTCAGAGAGAAGACGCCCATGAAGCGACCGGCACAGCATGAAGAGATTGCGCCCGCGTATGTGTTCCTCGCCTCCCCGCATTGCTCGGGTTACATCACCGGTGAGATCCTACCCATCATCGGCGGATATAACGGCGGTTAGAAAATCTATAAGGTTTCACATTTCCGTCATATTCACCCGCTATGTTCTGCTTAAGTTAACCAACGGAAAGTCATGCTTATGAGAACGAGTGAACCATTTGAATCCGAAACACCACTCTTAGACTTTCTGGAACAAGCCAATGATTATTCGCTGCTCGAATTCATGGATACGCTGATCAGGACGCGCCCACCCACTGCGTCGCTCGAAAAACGCCTCAAGCGTTACAATCGCTAATCGCTTTACCAGGTACCCGGATCTTCAGAAGGTGCACGTCTAGGCGGCGGTGGCGTGAGCGGTGCGCTTGGTTTTGGTACAGTGTCCGCCTTCTCTTTTGCCGTGATTAATGTCTTGCCGCCCGTAAGTTCTTGACGTGCAATTTCAGACAGCCGCTTACCGGCATCACTACTGAGCGGCAGTAACGATTGCCCCCCACAATGCTTACATACTTTGATTTTCGTCACCATCCGCCAGATGGTGTAAGGAAGGCCAAAAGGGAACATCATCCATCCGATGACTTCCAGCTTTTTGCTGCCGCGCTTGCTTTTGCGGGCCGGCCCTTCGTACTTACATTCCATACATATATAGTCTGCCATGCAACACTCACTTTACAGCGTTCCGTCGCTTATTTCTTCAAAAAAATGCATAGTAGATTACATATAACATATTGTGAGCAGTGGATTTTTCTAAGTTCGTTAACGCACCTACTTATCCTTATTACTTTTTTATTCCTATTTTGAGACATTCTTATGCCAACCGCTAAATACGCGGTGGAGAAACTATAAGGTTGATTACAACCATAGGTTTATTATATTTACTTCTTGTGGGTAAACTAAAGTTACCTATTACATGCAATTGGTATGTATGCGCGATAATACAATAAACGAGATTCCTGTGCGAACGGTAATGGATGTGGATGCGTCCAAACGCGAATTAAAGAAGTATATGGTTGCACTCGCGAACAGCGAGGAGCGCTACAAGCTTGCCGTGGAAGGTTTGAGTATCGGCATTTGGGACTGGCTTATCCCCACCAATAAGTTGCATTGGTCGTCACGCTTCCGTGAAATCATCCGCAGCTCAAAAGACCTCGAAGAGGTCTATAGTGTATGGGAAGATCGGTTGCATCCAGAGGATAAAGCCCGCACGGTGCAGATGCTCCAGGACCATTTGAAGAAACGTACGCCTTACGATGTCGAATACCGGTTGCTCTGCGACGATGGGGAATATGTATGGATCCATGCCAAGGGGCAAGCTGTCTGGGATGAGGAGGGAAATGCAGTCCGGATGGTGGGTTCGATCGAGGATATCACCTGGCAGAAAGAAGCACAGCAGCGCCTGAAAGACGAGGCCTCCCGCATGATGGCAGTGATGAACACCGTGCTCGATGGCCTTATCACGATCGATAGCTCCGGCACCATCCAGAGCTTCAATCCGGCATCGGTACGTATCTTCGGGTATCAGCCAGAAGAAGTCATCGGCAAGAACGTAAAAGCGTTGATGCCAGAACCGTACCGCAGCGGACACGATGGTTATCTCAGCCATTATCTCACCACAGGCGAGAGAAAAGTGATCGGGATCGGACGTGAAGTGGCCGCACAGCGCAAAGACGGCAGCATCTTCCCGATGGAACTCGGCATCAACGAAATGAACTTCCTGGGCCAGCGTATGTTCGTCGGCACCATCCGCGACATCAGCCAACGCAAAGCGGCGGAAATGGAGATACAACGTTACCTCGCTTCGTTGAAGCGCAGCAACCAGGAGCTCGATGATTTTGCCTATATCGCATCACACGATTTAAAGGAGCCGCTGCGCGGCCTCAGCAACAATGCAAATTTCCTGAAAGAAGATTACGCCGATAAACTCGAAGAGGACGGCATCAAACGCCTGAACCGGATGATGTATCTCTGCGAGCGCATGGAGCGGTTGGTGAACGATCTCCTCTATTTCTCACGGCTTGGGCGCCAAGAACTCGCCATCCAGAAAACCGACCTTAACCAAGTCATCGCCGATATCTCCTTCATGATGGAATCGACACTGCAGGAAGCACCCGCACGTATCGTTATTCCCTCTCCTCTCCCCACCATCACTTGCGATTTACCTCGTGTTACCGAAGTGTTCCGCAACCTCATCACCAATGCGGTGAAATATAATGATAAGCCGGAAAAGATCGTCGAGATCGGTACGGTCGATCGTGAAGGTGAACAAGTGTTCTATGTAAAGGACAACGGCATCGGCATCGCCAAGCAATTCTATGACGACGTGTTCCGTATCTTCAAACGGCTGAATGACGAAGATGATAGCATAAAGGGCACGGGTGTCGGCCTCACCTTCGTCAAAAAAATCATCGAGCGACATAACGGTTCCATCTGGATCGAATCCGAGGTCGGCGAAGGCAGCACCTTCTTTTTCACCCTTAATCATGCACAGGAGACATTATGAGCGAACTTTCCCACATCTTACTCGTTGAAGATAATAAGGATGATTACGAAGCCACACTCCGAAGCCTGAAGAAAAACCACTTCATCAATCCCGTGCACTGGTGCAAGAGCGGCAGCGATGCGCTCGATTATCTGCATGGGCGCGGCGCTTATAAAGGCACTACTTCACGTCCGGATTTGATCCTGCTTGACCTCAACATGCCAGGCATCGATGGCCGTCAGGTGTTAATGGAGATCAAGAGCCATAAAGAACTGAAATCCATTCCTGTGGTGATCCTCACTACCTCTGCCGATGCGAAGGATGTAGAGCAATGCTACGCTATCGGCGCCAGCACCTATATCCAGAAACCGGTCAGTTTCGAAGGGTTGACGGAAGCCATCCACACGATGAAGGATTATTGGTTCAACATCGCCATTCTTCCTAGCTCTGAAAGTAGATTCGCATGAGCATCGCACTCAATATCCTCATGATCGATGATAATAGCGACGATCGTGACCACTACATACGCACGCTGAAGAAAGTGGGCGATGTCCAATACCACTGCAAGGAAGCAAAGGACGGCAGAAGCGGCATCCATATGCTGAGCGATGGCACGTTCGATTGTGTCCTTCTCGATTATTCACTGCCGGGTGCCAATGGCGTACAGGTGTTGCAGAACATCCGTGTCGATCATCCGTTCGTGCCTGTCGTGATGCTGACAGGCCAAGGCAATGAGAATGTCGCCGTACAAGCCATCAAACTGGGGGCACACAACTACCTCATCAAAACCGAGATCACCCCAGACCTGCTCAGTCGCACTATACGGGAAGCGATCGAGCGCAGCCTGCTCGAGAAAACCGTAGCCGAGAAGGATCGTCAACTTCTGGAAAAAGCAAGGGACTTAGAGGCATCCGTTGTCAAACTGATGCAATCGAATGCGGAGCTTGAGCGTTTCGCCTACGTTGCCTCGCATGACATGCAAGAACCCATCCGCATGGTGACCAACTTCAGCCAGATCATCGCTAATGACTACCGTCATATGCTTGACAGCGATGCGCAGGAGTATCTCGATCTTGTGGTCGAATCTGGTAAACGTATAAGTGAGATGGTGGAGGATCTTCTCGAGTATTCACGCATGGGGGAGAATACCGTTCGTATCGCGGACTTTGATTCCGGTTCGGTACTGAGAAGCGCCATCGACAATATCGGCACGTTGATCAATGAAAAAGATGCCACCATCACCCACGATAAAATGCCTTACCTGCACGGCAATCCGGTGCAGTTCATGCGGTTGCTACAGAACCTGATGTGCAACGGTATCAAGTACCAACCGGAAGGTAACAAGCCCAGAATACATATCGGCGTAAAAGAAGACGATAAGCACTGGCGCTTCTCGATCTTCGATAACGGTATCGGAATCGCTCCTGAATTCATCGCACAGGTATTCGAGCCGTTTCGTCGCCTGCATACCTATCATGATATCCAGGGCACAGGTCTTGGCCTTGCTATCTGCCGTAAGATCGTAGAAATGCACGGCGGAAATATCTGGGCGGAATCCAAACCAGCGATCGGGAGTACCTTCTACTTCACTATCCGTAAAAAATCCATGGAGCAGACTGCATGACCTTTGAGACCATCGCCCAAAAAAAGCGGCCAGTACGCATCCTGCTCGTGGAGGATAACCGCGGCGATGCCATCCTCACCAAGCGTGCGTTCCAGAAAGCTATGCTCCCAAGCCAGATCACGGTTGTCTCGACGGGCGAAGACGCCATCGCCATGCTGTATAAAGATAAAAGCACCGTCGCAGATTTACTACCCGACCTGATATTACTCGACCTCAACCTGCCACGTCTAAATGGGCAGGAGGTACTGAAGACCATCAAGGAACATGACAAACTGCGTCATATCCCGGTGGTGGTGCTTTCGAGCTCACGCGCGAAATTCGACGTCGTGAAAAGTTATAACCTCCATGCCAATGGCTATGTTGTGAAGCCCGCGAGCGCCGAACGTTTCCAAGATATGGTCAAATACCTCGAGCAGTTCTGGTTCACACTCGTCATCATGCCGGACGTGGAGGATTTTAAAGAGGTGCAAGGTTTATGATCCCTGTCAGTCCTAAAAACGTCAGCAAATTACAAGACCTCTCTCAACAGGTATCCGCAGAATTCAAGGAGTATGCCTATAACGTTTCCCACGATCTTGCAGCCCCCTTGCGCGCCATCGTGGAATTCTCACGCATCTTGCAAGAGGAATGCTCGGGCAGCCTGGATGCCGAACACCGGGAATATCTCGACGTCATCATCAGCAACGGGCAGAAAATGCAAACGATGATCCAGGGGCTACTCACCTATTCGCGGCTTAACACCCTTGCCAAACCCTTCACCATCTTGAGCACTTCGAAACTGGTGAGCGACTGCTTGTATGCACTTCGCGATACGGTGACGAGTACGAATGCTAAAGTTACCACCGATGTATTGCCTGATGTCTATGCGGATGCCGAGCAGTTGCAGCAGGTGTTCCATGTGCTGATCGAGAATGCACTGAAATTCAATGGTAAGAATCATATCCCACGCGTGCATTTGAGCGTAGCGAGGCAGCAGAATAACTGGTGCTTCTCGGTGGCGGATAACGGCATCGGTATCCAGACCCGCTTCTATGAAAAGATATTCAAATTATTCCAGCGCCTGCATACCGATGAAGAATACGAAGGTGTAGGGGTTGGCCTCACACTCGCACAAAAAATCGTGCAGCGACATGGGGGCAATATATGGGTGGAACCCAATAACACCCAAGGCTCCATCTTCTATTTCACGATACCCGCCGCAATGCCTGTTGTTAGCCTATAAGGGAGAATATATATGCATATGCCGTTATCATCCCAGATGTTTTCACAACCTTCGTTCAATACACCCCTGCGTATCTTACTGGTGGAAGATTCCGCTGGCGATATGATGCTCATCAAGAAGGCCCTAGAGCGCACGCTGCATGATGATTATACCGTCGAATGCGCCACTTCGGTGCACGAAGCGACCATCAAACTCGCACAATATGAATTCGATATCGCGCTCCTTGACCGTTCACTGCCGGATGCGGACGGCTTCAGTGGCCTGCATACGATCCAAAACACCGCCCCCCATATCCCTGTGATCTTCCTAACCGCATTCAATGACGAACACACCGCATTCGAAGCCATCGAGCAAGGGGCGCAGGATTATATCCTGAAAGACAAGATCGATAGTTACAGCATGAAACGCGCGCTTCAATACGCCATCCTGCGCAAACATTTCGAAGGGCTGCTCATCATGCGCGCCAATTTCGATATGCAAACAGGGCTCGTGAACCGCACCCTGTTCGAAAGCCGGCTAACGCAAGCCTTGGCCCGCATCAAACGCCACGGTGGCAACCTGGCCATATTGTTCATCGACCTCAACCGCTTCAAACAGGTCAACGATACACTCGGGCATGAAATGGGCGATACATTATTGAAGGAAGTGGGTGCACGTCTCAAACGCTCGCTCAGGCCCTACGATACCACCGCACGTTTTGGAGGCGATGAGTTCGCGATACTGCTGGAGAGCATCACACATAAGCGCGATGGTGGCGTGGTCGCGCAGAAAATCATCGAGCGGCTGGATGAGCCCTTCGTGATCGCCGGGCATACGATCGGTATCGGTCTTAGCATCGGCATCTCCACCTGTAGTGCCGAGGATGAAATCAGCATGGCACAGCTTATCAAACAAGCGGATGCTGCGATGTATGCCGCAAAGTCGGATGGGTATAGTAGTTATTGCTATTACGGAGATACGCCCGACGAACGCTTGAAGCGGATGGGGTAATCACAACTCAGAGTTGTGAAAAATCCCTATTATGTCACTCGTATCCCACAATCTCTGCGAAAATAATCGACCTCCGTCGCTTACGAGCAGGGATTTGTATGTCTCTATGCTAAGATTCAAAAAAACGTATGGAGATTTTATGGGAATTACTATCAAGCGCTTTTTCTGTGGCCTTTCCACCCGACTGCAATTGCTGTGCATGTTCTTATCACTCGTTGGGGTAGGGTTTGGCGTAAAAAGTTATCTCCAGGTAAAAGGTGTGCTTGGTGAAACAGCTAGCGAGCAATTCCTCGAAAGCCTACATCACCAGATCATTATCGCTATTATCGCAAACATCGTGGTGGGCTACATCATCATGCGCATCGCTACCAAACAGATTAAGAATCTTGGTGAATGCATGCGCGCACTGACAGAAGATAAATTGGAAACAGAAGTACCCTACGTAAAGCATCAGACCGAAATCGGTAGTATGGCCCGTAAAGTGCAGATTTTCAAAGAACATGCGATAGAGAAAAAAGAGCTCGAAGAGAAGCAGGCGCGTGCTGCCGTCCATGCACAGGAAGAGAAGCGGAAAGCCATGCATGCCCTAGCCAAGAAATTCGAAGATGAAGTACAAGGCATCATCAATGCACTTTCTAAAGCGGCACAGGAATCGAGTGTGGTCTCCGATTCTTTGGTAGACCTGATGAAAAGTGTAAGCACGAAAGCAAAAGGCGTCGGCTCTGCATCAGAGTCCACCTCCATGAACGTTCAAGTGGTGGCGTCTGCAGCAGAGGAACTTTCCACATCTGTCCGGGAAATCACTGAAACCGTCAATAAATCTCAAGACGTTGTCAAAGATGCGGTTTCACGCACCGAAGAAATCGATTCGGTTACGAACGCACTGGTAGCAGAATCGAATGCCATCGGAGAAGTGGTTGGTCTCATCAATAATATCGCAAAGCAAATCAACCTGCTTGCACTCAATGCAACCATCGAAGCCTCCCGTGCGGGCGAAGCAGGCAAAGGCTTCTCCGTTGTGGCAAGCGAAGTAAAGAGCCTAGCGCAGCAGACCGCCGATGCAACGTCACAGATATCCAGCAAAATCCAAAGTATGCAGGAAGCATCCAATAAGGTAGTAACAAGCATTGTCAGCATCAAAGATTCCATTCTACATATCAGCGAGTTTGGCAGTGCAATTGCCGATGCGATCTCTCAGCAGGCCGTAAGCACGGTGGAAATCGCACGTAATATGCAGACCGCATCAGGAAGCACCCAACAGATCAACGATAACATTTCGGATGTAAGCATATTTGTGGGTCAGGCAAGTTCTGCAAGTTCCCAGGTGGCCGCATCCGCCAAGATGTTCTCACAGCAATCCCAGGAAATGCATGAGAAAGTCGCAGAATTCCTGAGCGGGATCAAACAGCCGGCCTGATCCTTCTGCGATAGCTTGCGTTTACACCTTCTTAATCATTCTCCTCTATACTATCTAGTTAGGAGAGGATGAAATGAGCGCGCCAACTGATTTTCACAGAAAAATCAAAGAGATAAAGGAATCTCGTGGCATCACCAATGTCACCATGGGTAAACTACTCGGTGTCGGTGATGAGCATTATTACGTCTTAGAAGCCAATAAAAGCGGGATTGTGATGTATGCCGAACCTATCATCCAGTTCCTTATCCCCATAGACGATCCCGACCGTGAGACAAAGCTGAAAGAATTACGCGGGCTCGATGGTTATAACGCGGATATCGAGCACGTGCTGGATGTTGTCACCGGTCTGAAAGTACCGGATAGGCATCCTTTCGGATCCTATTTCTCGGATCTCAGGACCGCACGGAACATCCCGGTTGCAAAAATTGCCCCCATCATCGGGCATGCAGAGCATACGGTCGGCGATATCTCTGCCAACCTTACCCGTTTGAATGATATCCACTTGGCGCTGTGCTGTATCGAACAAGTATTCCAAATACCAAGAGATCCGGGGGATAAGACGGGTTTCTCCGCCGTGAAGAAATTCTACGATGAAGCACAGGAAGCCGAAAAACTCCTCGATGTGTATAGACCCCAACTCGGTAAAGCACATTTTGCCCATCGCCGCTTCAATGGTATGGGAAATTCCTACACCGAGCTATCCTTGTCCGTAACCGCGGGTATTGCAAAGTTGGCAGGGGTCGGGACAGAAGCCGTCAGCAGTATCAGCGCGATAGAGAACGGAAAACCGGACTTCAGTCTTGCCATGGCATGCGGCATGGTGGATGTATTCAACTTCATGCGTAGGAATGCTAGCACCGCTGGCGTTACCGTTGCCCCACTTCCGAATGATATCCTGGTGGCGATGCGCCAGAAGCTACAAACCCCGGTAGACCCTGCCAATCTCAGCCTGGTGGAATTCGTCGAGGTCGGCATGGCGCTTGCAGAACGTCACCCAACATTGGTGAAGCAGTATACGGTCGCGCATCCGGAAGCCATACGTTTCTCGGATGACATGCGCACGATCCGGGATTTCCTCGGGATACTTGATGCCGGTATCTCTAAAGAAAGTTCGCTTACGGCGAGCGCCATCCGGGCACGTAAAACCCCGTTGCCCGAGCAAGACCAAAGAGCCATCTTCGACGCTTTCAATATCGAACCTCATGCGGATTTCGCTGTCATGGCCGCACGCTTCCATGACCTTGCGCGCGACATACGTCAGGTGTCGGATTTCCATCAAACCCATCTGAACGAGACCTATAAAAAAGTGATGAAGGCAGCTGATATCAAGGCTGCCGCCTACTGGAAACAGACGGGTGCGGTGCTCGGAAAAACCACCTATAAGCGTCCGAACGAAGTCCGCAAGATCATTGAATGCATCAACCTGGAAGACAGGGATATGGCATTTAAAATACAGGGTCTTTTGAAGAAGGGCGAAGATGGCGGCAATCTTGGCACCGCCGAACAGGAATGGATCGCCCGCATTGTCTCTACGCCGGGCACAAAGGGACAAACACCCCCGGAAGTGGTGTTCTACGACAGCGCCGTAAAAGTCGAAACACCCGAGTTCGGAACTGCATGGGCCGCGATGCGGCCCATCATGGATCGCGCCTACCGCTACCGTGACAATTACCACGACAAAGCTATCCGCCCGTTAGAGCGCTTCTAACGTTTACTCGAGGAATTCTTCTTTATCCGGGATACGCGTGAAGGCGATTTTTGTACCCGAGAAACTACGCCCCTGTGAAGGAAGTAAACCGAGCGTCACCGTATCGCGACCATAGCGCTGGTTCAGTTTATCCATTGCGAACGAAAGCTTCTCCGAGCGCTTACGCGCTTTTAAGTCCACCCCTGCAATCACTTCGAACAACTCCGGCTGGATATCCACCGCTGCTGTGAGTTCGTAGAGCGTTACCGATACTTTCTTGAGGCGTGCACCGCCCGCTTGCTTGATCGCACGCTGCCATGCGGATTCAAACGCCTCCAATATCGTTTTGTTATCTTGGGCACGATAAAAATGCTCACCTGCCTGCACGCGATAGCCGCTCTCAAGACGTGCGGAGAACGAGAGCACACCGGCATAATACCCCAGGCGGCGAAGCCTGCTTGCGGTCTTGAGCGCCAAGCGGCGCGCCACATATTTCGCCTGTTTGGGATCGCGGAACTCGGGCGCCATCACATGGCTGTGGCCGATGGTGCCGCGCGTCGTTTCCTCGTCCGGCAATTCGAACCCGCGCAGGAAATACCACATACGCTCGCCCCAGATGTTGCCCCACACCCTGCGGAGTGCTTTGCGGTCGAGCGCCCAGATGTCTGCAAAACTGCCGATGCCCGCAAGCCGCAGCCTTATCTCCATGTTGCGACCAACACCCGGTAGATCGGTGATTTTGATACGCGCGAGCTTATCCTGCACCTCGCCCGCACGGAGAATGGTGAAGCCATCGGGTTTCTTCAGATCCGTGGCCACTTTGGCGAGATAACGGTTGGGCGCCACCCCGATCGAGCATTTCACGTATTCACCGATGTTCTTTGCTAAGCCCCGTTTGATGATGGCGGCACGTTCGGTCACGAATTCCTCGCTGGTCTCGTTATCCATGAGGCGGCAGCCGACTTCGTCGATCGAGGCGACCACGGAGACGGGGATGTATTTTTCCACCTCGTCTACGATGCGCTCATGGAAATCGCGGTAATGCTCATGGGTGGCGAGCACACAGATAAGGCCGGGGCACATGCGCTTGGCTTCATGGATCGGGGTGCCGGTCTTGATGCCATACGCCTTCGCCTCATAACTCGCCGCGATGGCGGAGGTATAATCCGTCATCACCGGCACTACGGCAATCGGTTTTCCACGCAGTTCCGGTCTTAGTTGCTGCTCTACGCTCGCGAAATAGCTGTTAAAATCGATATACAGCCAGCGAAGGGGAAGTTTTTGGGGGTCAAAATCCATTTCTAAAAGCTACTACATGCCTCGAATTAGGCAATAGGGTTATAGATCCAAAATAACACTAATATGGTGTTATTTGAAGACAGGGAGTCATAATCCTGTAACCACACCTCTATATAATAGTGACAGATTTTTGGATTTGTTCCTTCAGTGCATGGATTCGGTGGAACCAGCGCACTCCCGTAGATAGCGCCCAAAGTTCGAAGCGTTTTGACATCACGACCCACCCTGACCGGAGACTGACATGACCGTTCGTGGCAAGCAGAACCTGATCGCCGCCCTGTTTATCGTTGGCTTTCTGAGTTTTGGGTGTTGTTTCTTTGCGGGCTTTTTGGAGACGCAGAACGACACCACGAAGAACGAGCCGTCGCCCGTCGAATTCAAGAAGGACGGCACGACCAAGAAGGTGATGGCGGACCAGAAGATCGCGTACCGCCAGCGCGAAGACGGCAGCATCGAGATCAAGGGTGAGCAGTGGTTCCAGATCAAGTCGACCTTCGTCATGCACGCCGAGTGGCGGACGAAGGACGGCGTGAAGAAGCGCCGCTGGTTCACCGACCCGCCTACGGATGGGAGAGATGATGCCGTAACCGAGTTCCGGATCGAGGACGACGAGATCCTGATCCTCACGCCCGAGACCTGGTACGAAAGGAAGAATGAATGACTACACACGAAACCACCCTCCCACCGGGGTGGTTTTCGTGTTTTTAGGCTATAATTCAGCATAATAATTCCACTATAAAAAACTGTAATAATCCTGTAACAGCGTCTTGCTATCCTGCAGGCTGTTCATGGATGAATAACCTCTGTCCTATGCCCGTCGTTTTCAGGTGAGTGAAACGAAAGGGCCCCCGAAAAGTGCGTGAAAGAACGTGTATCTCAACTAGTCTACGAGAACCTGAACATGTACCGCTTCATGCTGACTGTCCTGCTCGCGGCCATCACCACCGGCTGCAGCAACAACGCCCGCAACACGAACGTCCCGGCCAACGACGACACCGTCAAGGCCACCCCCGACAAGCAGACCAACAAGGACGACGACGCCAAGCCCGCGACCCCGAAGACGGAGCCGAAGGCCGAGAAGAAGGAGGAGAACATCGTCCGCTTCGCCGCCAGCGAGTTCGAGATCGGCCTGAACACCGGCGACCACGAACTCAAGGAGGGCAAGGTGACGCTGAACGACAAGGGAACCCCTGTCCACAGTTTCCAGATGAAGGGCGTCTCCAAGCTCCCCGACGACAAGAGGACCTTCATCTACCTCAAGTTGGAAGGCAAGGAGAAGCAACAGTACAAAGTCCTCTTCTGGACCAATGGCTTCAGCTTCTGGGACAAGGAGTGGACCGGCCCCAAGACCTACCGGCACTCCGTGACCAAGGACGACTACGAGGTCGTGATCACCCTGCTGAAGGACGGCAAGGCGCTCCTGATCCTCAAGATCGACCTAGAGTAAACGACGACCACCCTCTCACCGGGGTGGTTTTCGTTTTTCTGGGGGTGTTTTTATCATCTGAAATCCCCTCCTACCCCCGTTTTTAAGCAATCCATCAAGGGTTCGTAAGAAATTCTGCAATTTTTCTAAAATACCTGTTGCGTGATGCCATGAAATCGGGTAAAAGTCGCGCCCTCGAATAAGAGCACACCGGTATTATTCACTAGATTCATGCGGGTGTAGCTCAGTGGTAGAGCTCCAGCCTTCCAAGCTGGCTGCGAGGGTTCGATTCCCTTCACCCGCTCCACTACTAGAGCTGTTTAACATTGTGAACATGAACACTTAAAGGCGTAGGATTATATGACCAAAGCAAAATTTGAGCGTAATAAACCACACTGCAATATCGGCACCATTGGTCACGTTGACCATGGTAAGACGACGTTGACGGCAGCGATCACGAAAGTGATGTCGGATGCTGGTCGCGCGGAATTCCGCGGTTATGACCAGATCGACGCGGCTCCGGAAGAGAAAGCACGCGGTATTACGATCAACACGGCGCACGTGGAATACGAGACCGAGAAGCGCCACTACGCCCACGTCGACTGCCCAGGCCACGCGGATTATGTGAAGAACATGATCACGGGTGCGGCGCAGATGGACGGCGCGATCCTCGTGGTATCTGCTGCGGACGGCCCGATGCCGCAAACGCGCGAACACATCCTGCTCGCACGCCAGGTCGGCGTACCGGCGATCGTGGTGTTCATGAACAAAGTCGACATGGTCGACGACAAAGAACTCCTGGAACTCGTCGAAGTCGAAGTACGCGAGCTCCTCTCCAAATACAACTTCCCGGGCGACAAGATCCCGATCGTGAAAGGCTCTGCACTGGCAGCGCTCGAAGGTCGTGACGATGCGATCGGTAAGAATGCGATCCTCGAGCTGATGAAAGCCGTGGACGACTACATCCCGCAACCGGATCGTCCGGTGGACAAACCGTTCCTGCTGCCGATCGAAGACGTGTTCTCGATCGAAGGTCGCGGTACGGTGGTCACGGGCCGCGTGGAACGCGGTATCGTGAAAGTGGGTGAAGAACTCGAGATCGTCGGCCTGAAACCGACCGCGAAAACCGTATGTACGGGTGTTGAGATGTTCCGTAAACTGCTCGATGAAGGTCGTGCAGGTGATAACGTGGGCGTGCTCCTCCGTGGTACCAAACGCGAAGACGTAGAGCGTGGCCAAGTGCTGGCGAAACCAGGCACGATCACCCCGCACACGAACTTCGAAGCCGAAGTGTACATCCTGACGAAAGAGGAAGGTGGCCGTCACACGCCATTCTTCGCGAACTATCGTCCGCAATTCTATTTCCGTACCACCGACGTGACGGGTTCTGTGACCCTGCCGGCCGGTACCGAGATGGTGATGCCGGGTGATAACGTGAAACTGACCGTCGAACTCCTGAACCCGATCGCGATGGACGAAGGTGTCCGCTTCGCTATCCGTGAAGGTGGCCGTACCGTCGGCGCAGGCGTCGTCGCTAAGATTATTAAATAGTTTTGTAGTTTAACCAGGGGAACCCCATGGAACAAAAGATTCGTATCCGCCTTAAAGCTTTCGATCACCGCGTGCTGGACAGCTCTGCGCGTGAGATCGTGAACACCGTGAAGCGCACTGGCGCTGAAGCGCGTGGTCCGGTCCCGCTCCCGAGCGATATGGAAAAATTCACGGTGAACCGCAGCCCGCACATCGATAAAAAATCGCGTGAGCAGTTTGAGGTGCGTACCCATAAACGTCTGATCGATATCATCGACTCTACGCCGCAAACCATCGAAGCGCTCGGTAAACTCGAGCTCCCGGCTGGCGTGGAAGTAGACATCCAAGTGAAGGAGGCTGCATAATGCGTACGGGTCTCGTTGCAAAAAAACTCGGCATGAGCCGCGTATTCACCGACAAAGGTGAAAACGTTCCGGTCACCGTTCTGCAACTTGAGAATGCTCAAGTTGTCGGTCAACGTACCGAGGAAAAAGACGGTTACACCGCGCTCCAGATCGGCGTGGGTTCCGTGAAACCGAAAAAAGTGAACAAAGCGCAGAAAACCGTGTACGCTAAAGCGGGCGTTCCGGCGAAAGCGAAAGTGGTTGAATTCCGCGTGACCAAAGATGCGCTCGTGAACGTGGGTGCAGAACTCTCTGCTGCTCACTTCGTCGCGGGCCAGACGGTCGACGTAACCGGCATCTCTATCGGTCGCGGCTTCCAAGGTGTGATGAAACGTCACAACTTCGCAGGTCTTGAAGCTTCACACGGCGTATCCATCTCCCACCGCTCACACGGTTCTACCGGTCAGCGTCAGGATCCGGGTCGCGTATTCAAAAACAAGAAAATGGCGGGTCACATGGGCGATGTCCGCGTGACGACCCAGAACCTTAAAGTCGTGCAGATCGATGCTGAACAGGGTCTCATCCTGATCAAAGGCAACGTCCCGGGCGCTGAAAACAGCTACGTGCTGGTTCGCGATGCGGTGAAGAAAGCACAACCGAAAGACCTTCCGTTCCCGGCAGCACTCAAAGCTTCCGCGAAGAAGGAAGAAGCAAAAGCAGCAGATGCAGCACCGCAGGCACAAGCGCCGGCTGGTGACGCTGAAGCGAAGAAAGAATAGTGGAGCCCGTTATGGTAAAGGCAAAAGGTATCAATCTCGCCGGCGGTAATGCTGCTGAAGTCCAACTGGACGAAGCGGTATTCGCGGTAGAAGTGCGTAAGGACATCCTGCACCGTGTGATCGAATGGCAGCGTGCGAAAACCCACCGTGGTACGCATCAAACCAAAACGATCAGCATGGTTTCGGGTACGACCAAGAAACCGTACGCTCAGAAACACACGGGCCGTGCTCGTCAAGGTTCTCTCCGTTCGCCGCAAATGCGCGGTGGTGCGAGGATCTTCGGACCGGTCGTGCGCAGCTACGCGTACTCTCTGCCGAAAAAAGTCCGCGCTCTCGGTCTGCGCGTCGCGCTCTCTGCGAAACAAGCAGAAGGCAAACTCTTCATCGCTCCGGATCTCTCTGTGAAATCTGCGAAAACCAAAGAGTTCGCGAACCAACTCGAGAAACTCGGCCTTTCTAACGTGCTGTTCATCGATGGTCCGGAAGTGAATCCGAACCTGAAAAAGGCGATCAGCAACCTGAAATATGTGGACGCTCTGCCGCAACAAGGTGCTAACGTATATGACATCATCCGTCACGATACGCTGGTGCTTTCCCAAGCTGCGCTGAAGCACCTCTCTGAACGTCTGAGCAAATAGGTAGAACCATGGCACAGAAAAAATCACAAACCGCTCTGAAACACTACGACGTGATCCGCTCACCGGTCGTGACCGAAAAATCGACGGTCGCTTCGGATCAAGGTAAAATCACGTTCAAAGTATCGACGGACGCGACCAAACAAGACATCAAAAACGCTATTGAATCACTCTTCAAAGTAAAAGTGACCAAAGTGAACACGATCAACGTGGAAGGCAAAACCAAGCGCTTCCGTGGTTTTATCGGCAAACGTAACGACTTCAAAAAAGCCGTTGTGACGCTCGCTGAAGGCCAATCCATCGATATCATGGCAGGAGTCTAATCATGGCACTTAAGACATTCAATCCAACGACCCCTACCCTGCGCCACACCGTACTCGTCGATAAATCCGACCTGTACAAAGGCAAACCGGTGAAAGAACTCACCGAAGGTAAGAAAAGCCAGGCTGGCCGCAACAACGTGGGTCACACGACCTCGCGTTTCCGTGGTGGTGGTCACAAAAAGCGTTACCGTCTCGTCGACTTCAAACGCAATAAATTCGACATGGAAGCAGTAGTGGAACGTCTCGAATACGATCCGAACCGCACGGCCCACATCGCGCTCATCAAATACACGGATGGCACGCTCTCTTACATCATCGCTCCGCAACGTCTGCAAGCCGGTGATAAAGTGGTCTCTTCTGCTAACGCGGATATCAAACCGGGTAACACCCTCCCGCTCGGCAACATTCCGGTGGGCACCATCGTGCACAACGTGGAAATGAAACCGGGTAAAGGCGGTCAGCTCGCTCGCGCGGCTGGCAGCTACGTACAGCTCGTCGGTAAAGACGCTGGTTACGCTCTCATTCGCGTTCGCTCTGGCGAAGTGCGTAAAGTGGATGCGAACTGCTTAGCGACGATCGGTGCGGTTTCGAACCCGGATAACCAGAACATCGTTTATGCAAAAGCCGGCCGTATGCGCTGGATGGGCTATCGTCCGCATAACCGTGGTATCGCGATGAACCCGGTCGATCACCCGATGGGCGGTCGTACCAACGGTGGTAAGCACCCGTGCTCGCCGACCGGTGTCAAAGCTAAAGGTAAGCGTACGCGTGAAAACAAAGCTACGGATAAGTACATTATCACCCGTAGGTATCAGTAACAGGAGTATAGGTAATTTATGTCACGTTCTGTTTGGAAAGGTCCGTTTGTGGATGGTTATCTGCTGAATAAAGCAGAGAAAGCCCGTTCTGAAGGTGGTCACAAAGTGATCCAGACCTGGTCTCGCCGCTCCACGATCATGCCGCAATTCGTCGGTCTCACCTTTGGTGTCCACGATGGCCGTAAGTTCATCCCGGTGCTGGTGAAAGAAGACATGGTTGGTCACAAATTCGGTGAATTTGCTCCGACCCGCGTGTTCAAAGGCCACGGCGCAACCGGCGATAAAAAAGCAGAAGCTGCAGCATAAGGAAAAGTGAGTTATGGGAAAGCAAGCAAAACAAAGCCGTCTGGCGAAAAACGAAGCCCTTGCGAAAGCAAGAAGCCTTCGCGTCAGCCCGCGTAAACTGAACCTGGTCGCACAGCTGATCCGCGGCATGAGCGCGAAAGAAGCGCTGGCACAGCTGAAATTCAACCGCAAAGCCATCGCGAAAGATGTGCTGAAAGTGGTCGAATCCGCGATTGCGAACGCTGAGAACAACCAAAATCTCGATGTGGATCGTCTGTACGTGAAAGAAGCGACGGTCGGCAAAAGCATCGTGATGAAACGCTTCCACACCCGCGCACGCGGTCGTGCTGCTGGTATCAAAAAACCGTTTAGCAATATCACCGTTGTGGTGGCTGAACGTCAGGATGAGGAGAAAGCATAATGGGTCAGAAGGTCAATCCAATCGGCATTCGCGTCAATATCAACCGTACCTGGGATTCCCGTTGGTACGCGCAGAAGGACTATGCCGAGAAACTCGCGGAAGATTTAAAAATCCGCAGCTTCCTCACGAAAAAGCTGGCAACGGCTTCTGTGAGCAAAATCATCATCGAACGCCCTGCGAAGAAGATGATTGTCACATTATTTACATCTAAGCCTGGTATCATCATCGGCAAGAAAGGTGCGGATATCGAGGTTATCAAGAAAGAACTGCGTAAATTTACGAAAAACGACGATATCAACGTGAATATCATCGAGATTCGTAAACCGGAGATCGATGCAAAACTGATCGCGCAAAGCGTCGCTCAGCAGCTAGAACGCCGTATCGCCTTCCGCCGTGCGATGAAACGCGCCGTGCAACAGGCTCTGCGCCTGGGTGCTCTCGGCATCCGTATCAACTGCTCCGGCCGTCTGGGTGGTGCAGAGATCGCTCGTATGGAATGGTACCGCGAAGGTCGCGTACCGCTTCACACGCTCCGCGCGGATATCGACTATGGTACATGGGAAGCACACACCGCTTACGGCCGTATCGGCATCAAAGTGTGGGTATTCCGTGGCGAAGTGATGGAAAACGACCCGACTGCGCATGAAAAACGCATCACGGGTGCAAACCAAGGCCAAGGCGGCCATGGTGGTCACAATAAACACAAAGACAAAGAACAGAATAACGTTCAAGTCGAGATTCTGTAAGTAAGAAGTAAGGTTAATTAAGGGATTATCGCTATGTTGATGCCAAAACGCACAAAATACCGCAAAGCGCATAAAGGCCGTATCCACGGCAATGCAAAAGGCGGTCATCAGCTCGATTTCGGTGAATACGGCTTAAAAGCCCTGGAACCGGAACGTATCACGTCGCGCCAGATCGAGGCGGCTCGCCGCACGATCGCACGCCACATGAAACGTGCGGGCCGTATGTGGATCCGTATTTTCCCGGACGTGCCAGTGTCGAAAAAACCGGCTGACGTGCGTATGGGTAGCGGTAAAGGTACGCCGGAATTCTTCGCAGCACGCGTCCACCCAGGCCGCATCCTGTTCGAAGTGGATGGCATTCCGGAGGATGTAGCACGTGGCGCGTTCGAACGCGCAGCGGCGAAACTCCCGGTGAAAACCAAATTTGTTAAACGTATTCATTAGGATATAGGCGTATGAAATTCGCAGAATTACGTGATAAAACACAGGACGAGCTCGAAACGATGCTCTCCAACCTGAAGAAGGAGTCGTTCAACCTCCGCTTCCAGCGCGTGACCGGTGAACTGGCGAATACCGCCCGTTTCCGTGAAGTGCGCCGCACGATTGCACAGATCTATACGCTGTTCAACGATGAGGGTTCGAAACAAGGCCAAGCGGCTAAAGCTCCGAAAGCGAAAGCAGCTAAGGCTGAGAAGAAAGAAGCTAAAGCTCCGAAAGCTGAAGCGAAAACCGAAAAGAAAGCAGAAGCCAAAAAGCCCGCTGCTAAAAAGAAAGCAGCTAAGGAGTAGTTATGCCAAAACGTATTCTTACCGGTGTTGTAACCAGCGATAAAAATGACAAAACCGTCACGGTGCGTGTCGAACGTCGCGTCACCCATCCGGTGTATAAGAAAATCATCCGTCAGTCGAAAAAATACGCGGCTCACGATGAGAAGAACCAATTTAAAGAAGGCGATAAGGTGCAAATTCGTGAGTGCCGTCCGCTTTCTAAATCCAAGCGCTGGGAAGTGCTCTACGAGCAGGCGTAAGGGAAACGGCATACAAGGAAACATGGAGTAATATATGATTCAGCAGCAAACAAGGCTGGAAGTAGCGGATAACTCGGGTGCACGTAAAGTGATGTGCATTAAAGTGCTCGGTGGTTCGCAACGCCGTTATGCCACGGTCGGCGACGTGATCGTCGTTTCGATCAAAGACGCTATCCCGAGGGGTAAAGTGAAAAAAGGTGAAGTACACCGCGCAGTGGTCGTACGCACCCGTAAAGAAGTTTACCGTAACGATGGCACCGCTATCCGTTTCGATAAAAACGCAGCCGTTCTGATCAACAAACAGAACGAGCCGATCGGCACCCGTATCTTCGGACCGGTCACCCGCGAACTGCGTGCGAAACAATTCATGAAAATCATTTCACTGGCGCCGGAGGTGCTCTAATCATGGCGAAACTGAAAATTAAAAAAGGCGATCAGGTCATTGTGACCACCGGTCGCGATAAAGGCAAAAAAGGCGAAGTACTGCGCACGCTTCCTTCCGAAGCACGCGTGGTGGTCTCTGGCGTGAACATCGTGAAACGTCATCAGAAACCGGACCGTATGAATTCCGGTGGCATCGTCCAGAAGGAAGCGCCGATCCACGTATCTAACGTGGCGATCGTGGACCCGAAATCGGGTGCTGCTTCCCGCATTGGTTTTAAAAAGCTGGAGAATGGCGAGAAAGTGCGTATCGCTAAAAAATCCGGCGAAGTGTTAGCGTAAGAGGAACATCATGGCAGCGACACGTTTACAAGAAATCTACAACAACAAGATCAAAAAAGATCTGCAGTCGAAGTTCAACTACAAGAACCCGATGCAAGTTCCGCGCGTGCTGAAAGTCACCGTGAACATGGGTGTTGGCGAAACGACGGTTGAAGCGAAAGCGATCGACGCGGCGGTTGCTGATCTCACTGCGATCACCGGCCAGAAGCCGCAAGTGATCAAATCCCGTAAGGCGATCGCAGCATTCAAACTGCGTCAAGGCCTGCCGGTCGGTGCGAAAGTGACGCTCCGCTCGCACCACATGTATGAATTCATGGACCGCCTGGTCACCATCGCGCTGCCGCGCGTGCGCGACTTCCGTGGCCTGAATCCGAAAAGCTTCGATGGCCGTGGCAGCTACACGTTCGGTCTGAAAGAGCAGATCGTATTCCCGGAAATCAACTACGATAAAATCGACAAAGTCCGCGGTATGGATATCACCATCACCACGAACGCGAAGAACAACGAAGAAACCAAGGCGCTCCTGGAAGCGTTCAACTTCCCATTCGTGGGCGATAAGAAATAAGGACGAGGAAAACATGGCAAAAACCAGCTCATTACAGAAAAACGCACGTCGCAAGAAGCTTGCTGAACAATACGCTACCAAGCGTGCTGCTCTGAAAGCGATCGTGATGGACAAGAATGCAACGCTCGAAGAACGTTTCGCTGCTCAGCTGAAACTGAACGAACTGCCGCGTAACAGCGCTAAGAACCGTTACCGCAACCGTTGCTCACTCTCGGGCCGTCCGCGTGGTTTTTACCGTAAATTCGGTCTTTCCCGTATTGCGCTGCGCGATCTCGCTGCAATCGGTCAAGTACCGGGCGTTACGAAATCCAGCTGGTAGAATGTAAGGATAAACAAGGAATTTTTTATGGCAATTACCGATCCGATTTCTGATCTTCTCTCCGTCATCCGCAATGGGCAGTCTGCCCGTCTCGCGGTGGTGACGGCACCGGCTAGCCGTCTCAAGAAAGACGTGCTGCAAGTGCTGAAAGATGAAGGCTTCATCCGTGAATTCTCGGAAGAAGTCGTACGCGAAGGCGTAAAGAAACTGAACATCGAACTGAAATACGTGGAAGGCGAACCTGCTATCCGCACGATCAAACGCATTTCGAAACCGGGCCTGCGTAACTACAGCTCTGTCACGAAACTGCCGAAAGTGCATAACGGTCTCGGCATCTCCATCATCTCCACCCCGAAGGGTGTAATGTCTGACCACAAAGCACGTGCTGCCAATCTCGGCGGTGAAGTGCTGTGCAGCGTATTCTAGGAAATTAGGAGCAAAGCCATGTCACGCGTAGGTAAACTGCCGGTCGAAATCAAAAAGGGTGTAACCGTTACGATCAACGGCCAAACCATTAACGTTTCCGGCCCGAAAGGCAAACTGTCGATCACGCTTCCGCAAGAAGTGTCGGCGAAACAGGAAAACAACGAAGTGGTGATCACCCCGATCAACAAGAGCAAGCGTGCTCGTATGATGTGGGGAACCGCTCGCGCGAACCTGAATAATATGGTAAAAGGCTGCGCGGAAGGTTTCTCGCTGAAGCTGGAGATCAACGGCGTAGGTTACCGTGCACAGGCTCAGGGCAAAACCCTGAAGCTGAACCTCGGCTACAGCCATGACGTGAACTTCCCGATTCCGGAAGGCGTCACGATTGCGACGCCGAAACCGACGGAGCTCGAAATCACTGGTGCGGATCGTCGCCTCATCGGTCAGGTTGCTGCAAACATCCGCAGCTTCCGTAAACCGGAACCGTATAAAGGTAAAGGTATTAAGTACTCTACCGAGACCATCCGCCGCAAAGAAGGCAAGAAGAAGTAATTAGGAAGATAATAGGAGCATTGTTATGCCAATTAAAGAAACTGCATTTGATAGAAGGAAACGCCGCGGCCGCCATAAGCTGAAAAAAGTCAGCCCGGAGCGCGTGCGCCTCACTATTTTCCGTTCCTCGAAGCACATCTATGCGCAAATCATCGATGATGCGAAAGGCGTAACGCTGGTTTCTGCTTCTTCCGTGGATAAAGATCTGAAGAAGTCTCTGAAATCCGGCAGCAGCAAAGATGCGGCTAAAGCCGTGGGTGCCCTGGTTGCACAACGCGCGAAAGCAGCAAAAATCACCGCGGTTTCTTTTGACCGCAGCGGTTACCTCTACCACGGTCGCGTGAAAGCGCTCGCGGACGGTGCCCGTGAAGCCGGTTTAGCATTCTAGTCATTTAGGAAACATTATGGTACAGCACGAACAAAAAGAATCGAACTTTGAAGGCAAAGACCGCGAAGGTTCCGAGTTTATCGAAAAACTCGTCGCCGTGAACCGCGTATCGAAAACCGTAAAAGGTGGTCGCCGTTTTGGTATCGCTTCCCTTATGGTTGTGGGCGATGGCAAAGGTAAAGTGGGCTTCGGTAAGGGCAAAGCGAAAGAAGTCGCTGACTCCAAAACCAAAGCAACGCAAGATGCGAAAAAACGCATGGTGCGGATCCCGCTCCGCGAAGGCCGCACGATTCACCACGACGTAAAGGGCCGTTATGGTTCTGGTCGCGTGATCCTGCGCTCCGCTCCTCCGGGTACCGGTATTATCGCCGGCGGTCCGATGCGTGCGGTGTTCGAAGCACTGGGCATCCAGGACGTGGTCGCGAAATCCGTGGGCAACTCCAACCCGTATAACATGGTGCGCGCTACGTTTGATGCGCTCTCCAAAATCCAGTCACCGCGCATGGTTGCTGCACGCCGCAGCAAGAAAATCAGCGACATCGTGGGCAACCGCGCTGAAGGTGCTGAGAAAAAAGACGAACAATAGAGGTTTATCATGACTGCGAAAAAAACCGTAAAACTGAAGCAAGTGGGCAGCCCGATCGGCCGTAAAGCATATCAGGAAAAAATCCTGATCGGTCTTGGCCTGAACAAACTGAACCGCGAACGCGAACTGCTGGATACCCCTGCAGTGCGCGGCATGATCAATAAAGTCCAACACCTCGTGAAGGTGATTGGCTAGTAACATTAGTATTTGTAGACAGAGGATAGAGCCATGACAGTTAAATTAAACACGATTGCGGATAACAAAGGCGCTCGCAAGCGCAAG
>RGZB01000141.1 GCA_010031735.1 Pseudomonadota bacterium
TCCCATGTTTAACTTTCTTTAGTAATAAATATGAGTTCGTTGCGTCTGTCTCTCTTGTTATTCACCCTAATCTTCATGTTGAATACCGCGTAGGTTTCACCGACTTCTGCGTCTTCTAACACTTTAGCCAAGTTCTCAATCACGTAACTCGCGCCCTCTTCTAGATAGCTGTCCATGCTTACGACAATATCCTCGCTCGCTTCCCTCCAATCTATGTGTTTCCTTATTCTTGAGGACAGATCGTACTTCGTATTCGGCTGTTCCTTGAGTATGTACTCTTTCACGTGCGTATCGTCGGTTACGTACAGAGCGTCGCACCACGGTTCGAAGTATTCTAGGGCGAGGGGAGAAAGTCGGGAATTTATCACGAAAGCCACGTTGTACTTCGGACTCATGATCGGGAGTTGGTACTCGTCGTTCTGTATCCACGAACCCCACTTCCTAACGTAGTTGCGAGCGGCTTTCCTCGATACTACCTTGTAGTACTCATCGTCCTTGCCTATCTCTTCTGTGAAGCGGTGACCCCTACAGGTGAGGTGATACACGAGCGCGTCCCTCGATTGGACCATGTCGTAGCCAGCAAGCATCCACCTCTGGAATATGTCGCTGTCCTCGTATGGGAACGGAGCGAATAGTGGATCGTGGCCTCCCACGTAATCGAAATCCTCTTTGTATAGGATCCACGGGGCAAACATACCCTTTGTGGTGTGATTCGCGTTGGCCTCTTGCGTCCTCTTGCAAAACGCATCGAAGTCGCTAGTTCTCAGATCGTGAAAGTCCATACCGAAATCCATTATGATCTTCTCCCTGCCGTGAGGGTGAATGGGCGGTTCAACCCTAGTACCACAAACCACAGTTTTTGGTTTCAAGTGCTTCAGCATGTTTTGTACGTAATTAGGACCAATGATCATGTCGCAGTGAAGGATACCGACTATGTCGTGCTTGGCCTTGGATATGCCAAAATCGTACCGTATCGTGTGACCCCTCCTCTCGTCGAAGCGTATCGCCAATACGTTGGGATCCATGAGAAGCCTTGCCCACTCCCAAGTTCCGTCGGTGCTACCGTCGTCTATGATAATCATCTCGCAATCGGGAGCGTGCTTCTTTACGGACTCGTAACAGTTCTTTAAGTGTCTCAGGTTGTTGTAACCCGGAATTACGAAACTTACCATTTCAGTTTTATTTTTGGGTTCTTGACTTCTAGCTTATTAACCCTAACAAGGACACCATCGAACTCGTAGTTGCCAGGTTCCTTTATGTCTGAAAGTACATCTTCCCTGTTTGTCACGAGTTGCCATAGTTTATCGTGAATGGTCGGGTTCGAGAAATCTACACAGAAAACGATATCGTTCTGCAGCTCACGCTTGAACTTGGACTTGAGATCGAATGAGGTGTTTGGTTGTACGCTGCTCACGTAGTCCGACTCGTCGAGATCCACGCTAAGGTTGTCAAACCACGGCTCCAGCCTGAACACTTGATCCGTACAGTTCTTTGCTTCTAGCCCGCAATCGTACTTCTTGTTGGGTTTCGGTTCGCAGGGTCCGTACTCGTTGAATAGGCCTCCCCACTTTCTTATGTATTCTGCCATGGAGACTGAGTTATTGTGCATCCACTTCTCGTCTTTCCTTTGAAAGTCTTCTATCTTTTCAGCTCCTGCAAATTGCCCACCTCTACAAGTGAAGTGATACACCACCGCGTCCCAAGTCTGAACCATCTTGTAACCTGCCAGGACGAACCTCCTAAATAAGTCTGCGTCCTCGTACACGCTCTTGAATATGGGATCGTGACCCAAGTGTTGCGACTTCTCTATCATCCACGGGGCGAACATGCCCTTTGTCACCCTAAAATTGTGAATGAAG
>RGZB01000142.1 GCA_010031735.1 Pseudomonadota bacterium
AACTTGGATCCACCACCGGACGGGAAGACTCTCTCAATGGACTTAGCGAGCTTCTGCATCGCCTCCTCCTGGGTCATGACCTTCTTCTCCGCCTTTGCGGACTCCCTCTGGAACTCCTTGTAGGACATATTGAGACCGCGGTGGCCGAAAGCGGCCGCAGCTGCTGCCTCAGGAATTTGTGTGATCGTGGAGATGTACTTCCTACTCTGCCTATCTAAGCTGTCGTAGTTAGTACCCGACTCCCGCATGCCCTTCATGATCATGTCGTACATGGCAGCAGGGTCCTCGGCCTCGATCATCTGTATCGTGTCTAGCTGGATGCCGAATGCCTGAGACAACTTGGCAATGTTCTGGGCAGCAGTGTCGAAGTCGCTGAAGGCGTTCATCACCCCCGTTAGGTCCTTGATCTCGACTCCGAGCTTGTGGGCCCAGGTGGCTATCGATCCGAAGGCCTTGGGTCCTAGGTGTCCAAAGTTGGCGACATCGGCGGCCATCTCTGCCATTCCCCTGGAGATGAGCTTGGCGTTGACTCCGAACTTGTCTCCCATCTGAATCGATATGGAGGCGAACTGACGCATGACGTTCAGGGGCTTCTTGCCGGAGAAGTTGGCGAACTTCATGATAGCCGCCTGCTGTTCCGCTGTCATTCCCATGCCCTTGCGGTAGATGGCGAGCTCGGGTGCTGACGTCTTTATAACATCCATCATTCCATTTAGGGCTGTGCCCATGGCTGTCGCAAGCTCTCTCGTCTCCTCGAGAAACTTGGCGATGCCCTCCATTCCTGCTCCAAATATTTTTCTAACGCTCAGCCCGGACTTAGCAATGTTCCACTGCTCATCTCTGATGTCAGCTAGAGCTCCCTTCACTGCTCTTCCCTCATTTGTGGCGAGGTTACCGAACTGCTTGCGAATGTTCTCAAGCTCAACGAGAACGGGGGATGGGCCGCCTCCCGAGCCCTGCGCGAGCTCGAATATTCCCTGGAAGATCTTGAAGGGTATGGAGATGATGGCGAGCGCTAGGCCTCCCAGGGTCTTGATCACGTTGAACAGCATCGAGTTCAGATTCTTGATAGACTCCCAGGCTGATCCAACTCCCTTTACGAGGCCTCCGCCAAGACCAAGCATAAATCCCTTAAGGGCGGGATTGACTTGATCTAGGCGCTTACGCAGCGCGGCCATCGCCTCATCGAGGCTCTTGACTGACTTCTCACCCTTGCCAGCGGACTCCTCGAGTCCCGTCCCGAATTCCGCGGCCTCCTCGGCAGCGGCCGCCATTGCGTCTCTTGCGGACTTCAGCCGCTCCTCAATGTCATCGAGCTGCTCGCACTTGAGGGACTTACACAGATCAACGGCGAGCTGGACCTGATTCATCAGCGCCGACTCCTGGCTCTTCAGGATTGTCAGGCGATCGTTGAGGACCTTATTGATCTGCTGCTGGATTGTCAGCAGCTCTTCAGGTTTGTCAGCCATCAGTTTCTCTCATGTGGGTCACACACTTAAGTATTACCCACAGCGAGCGCGCTCGAGCTACAGGAGCCAGGGAGTGCCGGTCTCTGACTTGAACTTGGCGGCGGCACGTGACTTCCTCTCGATGAGGGGACCCACGACGCTGAGGGGCTTGGCAGACTCCAGGGCAACATAGAGGTCCCTGCTCGCGTGGAGGACTTCCTGCAGCGCCGCGAGGCGCCCGGGGCTGCCCTTGATCCGAACGCCTGTGGACTCACCCAGGACAAACTTCGCACAAGCCCTCACAAATTCCTGTCCGTCTCTCTGTGTCATCTCTCCGCACCTCCTGACATGAGCCTAAGTATTCAGCACAGCGGCTAAGTGAA
>RGZB01000143.1 GCA_010031735.1 Pseudomonadota bacterium
GCGCAGAAAGCCGCTGCGGATGCGAAACGTAACAAAGCACCGATGGTAATCTTAGCGGGTGAAAGTGCCGTTGGCACCGAACTCGAAGGGGGCACCGGCATCACGAAGAAACAGCCTTCCTATCCGAAAACCGAAGCAGAACAGGTGAAAGCCTCTCGTGCCGGTGATCCGGACAGCCTGCTCGGCCAGGGTAAAATCATCGACGCGGTGTTAGAAACCGCGATCAACACCGACTTATCCGGTACCTTACGTGCCATCGTCAGCCGCGATGTCTATGCCGAAGGTGGCCGCCGTATCCTGATCCCGAAAGGTTCGCGTATGGTCGGCACGTATGATACGGCGATCCGCCGTGGCCAATCGCGCGTCTTCGTGGTGTGGAACCGCGTACTGCGTCCGGATGGTGTCGATATGGTCATCACCTCTCCGGGGGCGGATCAGCTGGGCCGTGCGGGTGTCGAGGGTAAAGTCGACAACAAATACCTCGAGATCTTCTCGAACTCCATCCTGTTCTCCACGCTTTCTGTCGCCTTTGCGTATGGCGCCGAAAAAGCGACGGGCGCGGGTGGCGTGAACGAAAAAGAGAACACAAGTGGTTCCGTTACGACCTCGGGTACGCCGACCGATCTCGCGGTGGCCGATGCCGTGGATAACTTCGGCAATACGGTGAAGAGCATCTCGAGCGACCTCGTCAGCACCAAGCCGACGATCACGGTGGACCAAGGTACGCGCGTGAAGGTCTTCATCAACAAAGACGTCGTGTTCCCGAAAGAGTTTGAAACCGGTATATTGGTGATCCGATGAGCCTAGCGGCACTAGAGACATATCTAGCGCCCCTGAAAGCGATGCTGAATCGTGAAGGGGTAAGCGAGGTTTCCATCAACCGCCCGCAAGAGGTGTGGATGGAGATCCGTGGCGACATGCACTATGAGCAGGTCTCCGAGCTCAATCTCGAACACTTGAAGGGCTTGGCGCGCCTGGTTGCCCAATACACCAACCAGAATATCTCGGAAGAACATCCGCTGCTCTCTGCAACCCTGCCGGAAGGATACCGTATCCAGGTCGTGTTCCCGCCTGCGGTGGAACCCGGCACGATCGCCTTCTCGATCCGTAAACAGACCATCATGGATTTCGACCTTGATGCCTATGAAGCCTTGGGCGCCTTCCAGAATACCGCCGTCGAAGAGCGCGAAGATGCCGCGAACGTGGAGCTCCGCCGCCTGCTCGATGAGGGCCGTATCAAGGACTTCCTGAAACTCTCGATCCTGTCCAAGAAAAACACCATCGTCTCCGGTGGTACCTCAACCGGTAAAACCACGTTCATGAACGCGGTGTTGAAAACCATCCCGTCGCATGAACGTATCATCACGGTGGAAGATGCCCGCGAGATCGACATCAAACAGATCCCGAACCGTGTGCACCTGCTCGTCTCCAAAGGCGGCCAGGGCCGTGCGAAAGTCACCACGCAAGACCAGATCGAGGCGTGCTTACGTCTCCGTCCTGACCGCATCATCGTCGGTGAGTTGCGCGGCGCCGAAGCCTTCAGCTTCCTGCGCGCCATCAACACCGGTCACCCGGGCTCGATCGCGACACTCCACGCCGATACCCCGGCGCTGGCCTTCGACCAGCTGGTGCTGATGGTGATGCAAGCCGGTGTCGGCATGACCCGTGCCGAGATCAAAGAATACATCAAGAGCGTCATTGACGTCGTCGTACAGCTGAAACGCGGCGAAAAAGGCCGCCGTTTCGTTTCTGAAGTCTATTTCAAACACGCCCAGCCCCTGACCAAAACGGTCAACGAGGATTTATAGGGACATATCATGCAGAGCCAT
>RGZB01000144.1 GCA_010031735.1 Pseudomonadota bacterium
TTTCGCACGCTCAACATCAAGGATCTTTTTACCCACGAGGCAGTGGCAATCCATGTCGATCGCTCGATCACGGGTGAAGACGTTGCCGGCGTGATCGACCGAATTGCGCTCACAAGGGGCTACCCTGGGGGAATTATCTGCGACAACGGAATCGAATTCACGTCGATCGCGATGGACCGCTGGTCGTTTCGAACGAGCGTTGATTTGAAGTTCATCCAACCCGGCAAGCCGATCCAGAATGCTTTCATCGAATCGTTCAACGCGATCTTCCGTAACGAGTGCTTGAATCGCTACTGGTTCGAGGATCTTAGCGAAGCCAGACGAATCATCGAAGCTTGGAGAAAAGAGTACAACGAGGACAGAACGCAGAAGAGACTTGGGAAAATCACACCGATTCAGTTTGCAAATAACTCCGCGGAACTGTTAACCGCGTAAGTCATCAACCCTGCGAGGTTTCAATTCCTCCAACGATGGCGTTAAGCCCAACCGTCCAAATTCATAATATTCTGCCCCACAGTCAGCTACAGTGTGAATAAAATATGTATTATTGCCCTAGTTTGGCAGGTTCTTAACAGTGAATCCGACTGATCGCTTTGTGAAGGCCTGATCAAATTGAACGAACTATTGACGCCATATTCGATTTTGCCGACTTTATAATCCAGAGATGCGCAATTTTCTCATTCTTCTGCCTTTGCTGGTCGGTTGCTCGACTCACTCGCCCTTTCCGTCACAAATTCAGCGGACCCCGCAGTCCCGTTACGACGAAAAAGACGGCCTCACGGACTACGAAGGATCTCTCCTCCGGTTCTACACGGATGGAGCCTATTCCTATCTGAATTACATGCTTCGAAAAAGTGTTCGGCAATGGGAGGGCGGAACTGCTTTCGATGTGATCGCCTTTGAGCCTCAGGATCCGCAGGTGCTTAGTTCCATGCGCGGCGAGAGTCCCGAGGATTTTCACAACGCCTACGTCCGATTTCATTACCAACTCGATTCGGTGCTCGAGCGCTTAGAATCTATTGTCTCTCCGGTTTTGTATCGGGGAGTAAAGTCGCGGGAGCACTTGGACGGACTCACCAAAGGTGGCGTGTTCCGGGACCACGCTTATGTCTCGACGTCCGTGGACCGAGAAATCGCCGAGAAGTTCTCGCGACAGGATCCGCGAGATCCGCAAACGGCGACGGGGGTGTTGTGGGAAATCGAAGCGGGCGCGAAGGGAACTTACGCTTCGGTGTACTCGTTCTCGCCCCACGAGGCGGAGATCGTGCTGCGGCCGGGAAGCCTCTTTGAGGTCGTCGACATCGTGCCACCGCAAGGCACCCGCCGCTACGTGCTCCTAAAGTTGAAACAACTATTGCCCGGAAAACTCTCCGCGGCCCAGATCGAGAAAGCTCGCGCGTTCGACGCTGCTCACAAGGCAACCGTCATTCGATCATCCTTTGGCAACAACGCCGAAGCTTTTGCTCGCGAACGCGCCAAAGCGCTGGGCGTTCGGAAGTCACCGCTCACCATGATCCCCGACTTGCCTGAATCCTATTTTATGGAGTGACATTCGTTTCGGTCCCGAGCGCGATCACGACCATGATCCCCTAATCTGTGACCTAAGCTGGGTTCCGAAAATTTGAGACTGATTTTATCACAGGTCTATCGAAGGTCGTCTTCGCGACCATCAACAAACCAATCCTAAAAACTAGCCTGATGCGGCGCTAAGTCCCAGCATTTCTGGAATTGCTTCGAAAGGCTGGGATTTTCCGTTTCTCCCAATTGGCCCAACGACCTAAGGCCGGAGGCCTGGTCGGCGGGAGCCCTGAAGTCCCCGCTTATATAGG
>RGZB01000145.1 GCA_010031735.1 Pseudomonadota bacterium
GGCTGACGTTGCCCCCGAAAACTGGAGCACTTGAAGCTTCCTAACGAGTCGCGTAAAAAGGCGCGACGGAACAGGAAGCAAGACATGAAAAAGTCGCGTTTTAGCGAAGAGCAAATCACCAAAATTCTGGCCGAGAGCAACGCCGGCCTTTCTACGGCCGAGATCTGCCGCAAGTACGGCGTGAGCTCGAACACTTTCTACAAGTGGAAGGCCAAGTACGGCGGCATGGGCGGATCCGAAGTTCGCCGCATGAAAGAAATGGAAGCGAAGATCGAGCGCCTCGAGCGCATCGTTGCCAAGCAAGCGGTCGAGCTCCAGGCCGCGGAAGAGATTATCAAGGGAAAGTGGTAGGCCCCAAGGCCAAGCGAAAAGCCCTGAGCGCCGTGCGAGAAAAGATCGCGAAGCTCAGCATCCGTTCTGCTTGCCGGCTCTTGGGGCTTCAGCAATCAACCTTATTTTACAAGCCCACGCGTAAACGCGACGACGAAGCGCTCAAGAACGCAATTCGCACGGTGGTCGAGAAGTACCAGGACTACGGGCGACCGATGCTCGTGTGGCGCCTACAGGAGCGCATGGGCATCAAAGATAACCATAAGCGAATTTATCGCCTCTACAAGGAGATGAATCTCCAGGTGGGCAGGCGTACGCGCAAGAAGAGAAAATCGGAGAGGCGTTTCATGTTTTTGGCACCGACCAGGCCCAACGAGCTCTGGGCAATGGATTTCGTGCTCGATTATTTCGAATGCGGCCGGCGCTTTCGCGTTCTCTGTGTGAAAGATCTCTTCACTCACGAGGCGCTCCTGCTCTACGTGGATCGCTCGATTCCCGGAATGCGCGTAGCCGAGGTGCTAGGCCAGCTCATCGCGAGGCGCGGAAAGCCCCGAGCCATCATCTGCGATAACGGTACGGAGTTCACGAGCAAGGCGATGGATGAATGGGCGCATTCGAACGGCGTAGAGCTGCAGTTCATTCAACCGGGCAAGCCCGTGCAGAATGCATTCATCGAATCGTTCAACGGAAAATTCCGTAGCTCGTGCCTGAACTTCAACTCGTTCAAGGATCTCGCTGATGCGCGAGCGATCATCGAGGCCTGGAGGATCACTTACAACTGCGATCGGCCCAACAAGCCGCTCGGAAAACTCACGCCTGCAGAATTTGCGAAAAAGCACGGCGTGATGGTAGAAGCCTTAGCTCATTAACCGAAGCTTCCCGTGCTCCAAAACAGGGGGCAACGTCACAGCTACTCTTTCCTGAGAAGTTTTCGAATCTGCTCCTTCCTTCTCTGCCGAGGATTTGGACGCTTCGGCTGCCAGAACAGTGTTGTTCTGATAGTCGCAGTAGTGCTCCGTGGCAAGAACTAGGCTTCCATAAAAAAGCTTGCAAGAAGTTTTCGCCGCTGTGAGCTGCTTGTTACTTTTGAGCTTTCCTTCTTCCCGGTCGAAATCAGAGCAGGCCCTTTCAATCACTTCTTTTGAATTTTTGATGTAGCAAGCTGGAATTACTTGGGCGAAAGCCGTGGGGCAGGCAAAAGAAATTACCCAGCTTATCAACAGCGTTCTTGTCGGTTTTCTCCATACGAAAGCCATAGTTTTCTATCGATTGCAGAGGGGGATAAGTTGAATCTTTTCGGAGAAATTGTGTCTTTTTTTGCATTATTCCGCCGAGCCGAGCATCTGCTCGATGTGGGCGGCTTGCTGAGCCTGCGCGCGGGAGATCTGCTCTTTCGCAGCATGGCTGATCTTCCAGCCGAGCACGAGGAGGAGAAGAGCGAAGAGGAAGTAGAAGCGGGCGGAGGTAGT
>RGZB01000146.1 GCA_010031735.1 Pseudomonadota bacterium
CCATGGTCGTGTGACCTGTGCATGTCGTTTCACGGTGTGTGGGTAATGGGACTTGTCACTTTCATCGATTCCTCTGCCCCGATGCCGACGACTGGTGAATGCGGTTTGTTACTCACGGCATCAACGGCTGTTTCTCTTGTCAGCACTAAGCTCATAAATCGGTTAGCGGGCTAACCATGTTGTCAGATTTTGGGATGCGGGTGATACTCAGACCCGCAAAGGAGACACACTATGTTTGGTTCACTTGGTCTTTTTCGTCATCTTTCCGCCCTCGGGAAGATGTCCACCGGTAGTCAGGCAGACCTGAATCGTCGCGTTAAGCGATTGCCCCTGTCCGCTAAAGAAGAATTCAAGGCACTTCAGACCGAGGAAAAGGCCAAGCTGGACGCCGCACGCGCCGAGTCGCGGCGGCGATACGAAGAATTCCTCGACCGATACAAGTTGGCACGCCACGACTACAAACTGGAACGTAAGGTCGTTGCCGCGTTCATCCACGAGGTACCCGAGGAAGGCGCGGGCCTCAAGTCGGATGGTAATAGCCTGTTCGTGAATGGGAAGGAAGTCGCCAGCCGCGACTCGATGGGTAGCCGTTTTGTGAAGGTGTGTCCCGGGGCACTTGGCACGGATCAGACGAGTCGACGTGCGGCAAACGCGATCCTCGACATCATGGGTGCGGGTCTTCACGTCGTTGATCGTGGCGACCGCGCTTTCATCGGACCCGGCAGGGGTCGTGGTGGTCGATTGGTGTCGGAAAACGCTTGTTACACGGTAGAAATGCGAAAGGATGTGCTCAAGCAAGCTGAAAGGGCGCGCAATCAAGCTCTGGTTGAGTATGAGAAGGCTGCTTATGCCCCGGGCGGAGAAGTTGAACGGTATTACGCCGAACGTAAGGCCGCTGAACAGGCTCGTCTGATGGCTTCTTCGGCTGTCGACGGTATTCACCCCCGTAAACGCCGCAAGCATCATCGCTAGGAGAACAAAATGAAGAAGGCAAGCAAGGGTAAGCGGGGATGCCTAAATCGTAAGGGCAAGCTGAAAAAGGGATTCCGCTGGGCCAAGTCTCGCAAGGGATTTTGCATCGCTGTCGGTAAGAAACATAAGCCCGCAAAGCGTAAGCCCGTAAAGCGTAAGCCCGCAAAGCGTAAGCCCGCAAAGCGTAAGCCCGTAGAGCATAAGCTCCCCGCGCACATCACCGCAGCGATTATGAACACGCCTAAGGAGTCCGGCCGCACTGTACTTTTGCGTCCCGGCGAGGCGTTCAGTGCCGAGGAGCTGCGTTCATTCGGTGCAGTTCGGCACTATCGGTAATCTATTTCGGGCCATAGTGCCCATTTCTGGTGCTCGATTGTCGGGCACTACGGTCCAAAGAGGAGCAACACAATGCACATGGACGGAGTGAAGAAGAAGGCGGCCCCGAAGAAGAAGGCGGCCCCGAAGAAGAAGGCGGCTGCGAAGAAGCATGCCAAGAAGTCAGCCGACAAGGTTTCTGCGGCACGTCGAGCGGCGGGTAAGCGTAATCCTATTAACCGTGCCCGGAAGGCGTGCGCGGGCAAGAAGAATTTCAAGTCTTGCGTGAAGAAAGCGTACAAGAAGCTCAGTAAGTAGAAGAGCCATTAGTCGAATTTCGTCGACGGGCACAAGTATGAAGGCCGGGGATTTCTCCCCGGCCTTCGTCTTTTAGACGTCCCCCATGCCGCCCCGACGTTCAGTATCGCTCACTGTGTCCGACGGCAACGCAGGTCTCGCATTCAAAAGCTCTACGAGTGGCGT
>RGZB01000147.1 GCA_010031735.1 Pseudomonadota bacterium
CTCGGCCCGTCGGCCTGCGCAGTTCCCCTAAAGTACTGCTTTGTTTTGTCTACCATACATCCCCAAATAATAAGAGTGAATTTCGTTATTGATATATAATTGGGTATATGGAAAATGCACAAAAGGATAGATCGCATCACCGATTTGTCTTGTATATTCTCGGATTCTTATTCACCTTTCAAGCAGTGCTGCCGGCCTATATCTTTTCAACATTCCTAAGCCGATTCGTCGGCGAGCAGAATGTTGGACTGATCTACACTGTCGCCGCCTTGGTCACCATCGTGATATTCGCTACGATTCCGCGTGTGATCGAGAAGCTCGGCAACTATCACACCACAGTGATTATGCTCACCTTGCAATTGGGGGCCTTTTTGACCATGGCCTACGCCCAGTCGAAATGGTTGATTTTGCTCGCCTTCATCGCTAGCTTCACTGCCAACGCTATCACCAACTTCACTTTAGACGAGTTTCTTGAAAACTATTCAAGCGAGAACATCATCGGCAAGGTGCGTGGCATATTTCTCACCAGTGCCAATACTGCCTGGATCGTGGCGCCGCTCGTGACAGGCTTTATTCTGAATGATAGTCAATATTGGCAGATCTTCGTGGCCGCAGCATTCCTCATCCTGCCGGTGATGGTGATCCTGAATACCAATCTGCGACACTTCCGAGATCCAAAGTATCGAGAAATGTCTGTCAAAAAAGCAATTCAGGAAGTGTGGCAAAATGAAAACATCTTCGGTAGCTTTATGGTGAGCTTTATCATGCAGTTGTTCTTTTCATGGATGGTTATCTACACCCCTCTACATCTACACCAACACATCGGGTTTTCGTGGGCCGAAATCGGTGTGATGTTTAGCATCATGCTACTGCCGTTCGTACTCATCGAGGAGCCTCTGGGCAAGCTCGCCGATACCCGCTGGGGAGAAAAAGAGATTATCAGCGTCGGTTTTATCATCATGGCCATCTCCACTAGCCTGATTGCCTTCATCGACAAGAAAGAGTTTTGGATTTGGACAGGCATTTTGTTTGTAACACGTATCGGAGCCGCGATGGTGGAGATTGGCAGCGAGACATATTTCTTCAAAAAGATCGATGGCTCGAGCGTGAATTTCATGAGCTTGTACCGCACCATGCGCCCATGGTCATACGTCATCGGCCCTATCCTCGCCACTGCGGCGTTGGCTACCCTCAATCAGTTTGGGTTCGACTTCGGCTACATATTCCTCATCCTCGGCATCCTCATGTTCTATGGCCTACGTTGGAGCTTGGCGTTGGAAGATACTCGCTGAGTCTAGAGACCCAAATATGCCGCCACCTGCTCTTTGTCGGAGTCCGCTAGGATATGTCCGTCGATATCGAGCGTTGGCGCCTTGCTCTGTCCACTTTTCTGTACCATTTCATCCATGAAGGCTTTGTTTTGGGTGACATTGCGCTCTTCATGCGCCACACCCTTTTCTTTGAGCAGATTGGTCACGCCAATACACCACGGGCAACCGGTCTTCACATATACGATGATGTGTTTCATGGGGAAAGTATACACCTAAAAAACTATTTCTTCTCCTCCAGGTCCAAACACACCGAATTCATACAATATCGCTTGCCGGTGGCAGTCGGACCATCATCGAATACATGGCCGAGATGCGAACCGCAATTCGCACAGACAGTCTCAACCCGATGCATACCGTGGGCATCGTCGGCCACCTCGCGCACCGCACCAGGGAGTGCCTGATCGAAGCTCGGCCAGCCGGTGCCGGAATC
>RGZB01000148.1 GCA_010031735.1 Pseudomonadota bacterium
CAACAGGTTTGCATACGGTATTTAATTATTTTATAATGAAAAACACGAGGCAAAGCACGATTATTGCCATTGCAGGAGTCTGGATCGTCGCGGTGATCGTCATCCTGCTGTTCGACCGCCTGCGTGCCCTTGAAGCGAACATCAGAGACATCTCCCCAAATAATCAATTATCACCCTAATAGAAATTACTACGTTATATGCAACAAAAACGATCATTTTTCGAAAGACTTACTGGTAGTATCCGCATGGAAGACGACGAGCCGGTTACCATGGCCACCCCGGCCCGCAAACCGTCTCTATATCGATCCTATGCCGCCGATACCTACGATGCGGACGACGAAACTACCGTCATTGAATCGGTGGATATCGAAATGCAGGACGATAACGACAGCGATCCAGAAGAAGCCCAGTTGGCCGTGGATATCTACGAAACCAACGATGCCGTCGTCGTGAAGACCATGACCGCAGGTGTAAGGAAGGAGGATCTGCAGATCAGTGTTACCCGCGAGACCCTGACCATCCGCGGTCGCCGTGAAAACGATCCGGGCTACCAGCATCATTACTACAACCAGGAGCTATTCTGGGGACCATTCGCCCGTACGGTGAACCTTCCTACCGAGATAGACATCGAACAAGCAACCGCGACCGAGCACCACGGACTGGTCACTGGTCGCGGATATCCTTCAGGTACGGAAATGCGTAAAAGTAACCTGTTGCAGCCAACGCCAGAAGCGCGGCCCAGTAGAGCGTCTTCCATGTCCGTTCCCATCGCTGACGGCGGTCGATCTTGATCAGGTAATGGTTGTTTTCCTTGTTGTACTTGAGGTTTTCAAGCAGGAGGTATTCCAGTTCTTTTTCGGTCATGGGTTTATTGTAGCAGATTTAGCATCCAGTCAACATACTTCTTTAAGGTGCCCTCACTAGGAATCGAACCTGGATCTTCTCCTTAGGACGGAGCTGCTCTATCCATTGAGCTACGAGGGCAAGAGAAGACGCCTGTTAAGGCGCCTTCATACTAGCATATTACGCAGCCATTTTCATCTCAGTCCCCAATCCCAGTTTCTCCTCGAATAACGACTGACTGAACCCAACCAGAATATCAGGATGCGCTTCGGGATGGTCCAGATCCGTTATCACGGTGACCGGAACGCCCATCACGCATGTTCTGCAGGCTGTCCGGATGTCGTGGGGCTGCCGTCGTCGACGACGATCACGAGCTGTTCACCTGGCCGTACCATGCGGTACCGGTTACGCACCTCGGCTTCCATGCCCCGATCTGTGGAAAGATCTTTGATCTTAGCATCCAGCTCAACCTCCTTTTTCTGGAGCTCTACCAGTTCATTACGGTACTGGTCACGCAGCAGCACGGCCTCACGGTGCTTGGCATGGATCTTGTAGACCACGAAAGACCCCCACAGGATTAGGATCACAAGGAAGACCGCCAGGATAGGCGAATGGAACCAGGGACGTCTTTTGTTGGGAATAATCGTGGTTCTACGCATACGAATGTGACTTTACTTTTCTTGCCGTTTCATTATACTACACCGTATGAATATTTTCACGAGCAAGCACCAGAAAACGATCAAGTGGATCTGGGGCGCCATCAGCGTCCTAGTCATTCTGTCCATGGTGATCCTGTACGCGGGAATCACGAATTTCTAATCCTTACCCGCCTCGCTACGCAAAACCCCTCTCCATTTCGTGGAGAGGGGTTTTGCTTTGACGGCATTATTTTTTCAT
>RGZB01000149.1 GCA_010031735.1 Pseudomonadota bacterium
CATCGCCCAGTCCACAGTAAATGGTGTCCGAGCCATGACCTGCCATAATTGAGTCGTTACCGGCATTGCCGTAAATCACATCATCACCCAGACCAGCATAGATGTCATCGTCGCCATCATCGCTATCAACCACATCATCACCGCCGCAAATGGTATCGTTACCGGCATTGCCATAGATGTGATCATCGCCATCGCCACCTAAAATGCTGTCATCGCCATCCTCGGTATCGACCGGACCGCGGCCGCCACACACCGAATCGTCGCCATCGCCGCCGCGCACCGTGTCACGGCCATGCCCGCCGCGCACATCATCGCGGCCGCCGGTTGCTTCTACCAGCTCATCATCATCGTCACCGGAAACCGAGTCATCATCGCCGGGAATAGAGTCATCATCACCACTAAAGCAAAAATCAGAGAAAGACCGCGGTGTCGGTTTCGACAAAGTCCATTTAAGTACCCCACCACCCCTATGGCTAAAAGAGAAAGAACTAATAAAAACCCCAAAACCAATTGCGGAACTACATTTTCAAAGGAAAACTGCTGCTTCTCTCTCAGGTCGATCATCTGATTTAAAGAAGTGAGTACCAGAGCGTGAATGGGTGTTGGAAATTTGTTGCTCTCATGAACCGCCACCTCCCACGCTTCTTTCTGAGCATGATCGGCCTTCTTATTGGCGAGGCGAAGCTCTGTTTCTTGATTACCCAACTGGTAGAGTTCAATACGAGCGTCCAGATACTGCCGCAAAGCTCTTCGTAGAGTTTGCTTTGGCTGTGCATCAAGAACAGAAGCACGAAGATAAGCCGTTCCAATCGCATTGGACTCCTCCAGCACCGTTTGCTTTCTGACTTCAAACCGACCCGAAGACATTGAGAAAGAAAACCCAAGCAATAAAGCAAATAGTGTGAGAACGGATGCTTCGATTGACTGGCTTTGTGTTTCCGAATCTTTTCCTCTTTGATTGGCCAACCGACGCCCGAAACGAAAAGCGATTTCCCAAGTCAGGATAAATCCGAGGAACAGCAGGCTCACAATAACGAGAGTATCTAAGGAATATAACCAAGCCATCATAGTGTGTGCTTATTGTGTAAGGCTCGAGAGAGTCACCTGTATCTGACGAGAGTTATGGAACTCCCGCACCTGGAATTTCCACCTCGACCACCCGAACCGCCGCGCTCGGGCTTTTCTTAATCATAGCCGGATCGTGCGAATCAGAAGTGCTGATGAAAAGGTGCCTCCTCTCCGGACCACCCAACATCACCGCATAGGCATTCGTATCGAGGTTAATCCGGTCGGTGATTTCCCCGCCTTCTTGGACTCTCACGACACTGTCATGGCCCTCTGGATTAGCGCACCAAATGCCGCCCGCGGAGTCGAGGCAGATGCCATCCGGACCCACCGTCGAAGGAAGCTTGGCCCACTGCCGTCGATTACCGAGACTACCGTCGTCCCGAATATCAAATGCAGTCAGTCGGCGTCCCAGGGTTTCCGCCACGATGAGGGTTCGCCCATCGGGAGTGACTACCATTCCGTTCGGAAAGGAAAGGCCAAATCAGGGGCTAGCCAGATTGTTTTGAAACGCCTCATGCGAAGGGTCATTGAATCCATCGTGCTTGAACCAGGAAGGATCGCCTTAAACTATTGGACGTCCAACGAAGAACGAGACGAACGCCAGAACTCAAAAACAAAAAAGGCCTCGGACTCAAAGTCCGG
>RGZB01000150.1 GCA_010031735.1 Pseudomonadota bacterium
GCAGACCGAATCATCGCGCTGCGAGACGATAAAGGGCTCACCTTTAAGGAAATCTCCCTAAAGCTCAGTGCGAAAGGAAAACGTGGAGCGCGAGGTACTCCGATGGATGCGAAGGGTGTGTTCTCAATCTATAAGAAGCGGAAGGCATATCTGGCAATGAGGAACGCTCCACTTAGATATCGGATTGATGACGTCGTGGTGTATCCACTCGACCCGAAACGCTAAACCTAGTCAAAAATCGGACATATATTTCGATTATCATCGAAATATGAAATTCAATGATGCCGTACAAATGCTGTTGGCGCTTGGGCAGGAAACGAGACTGACAGTCTTTCGGCTGATCGTCCAGGAAGGCGACACAGGTATCAATCCGTCGCAAATCGCCGAGGACATCGGCATCCCGCCCGCGACGTTGTCGTTTCACTTGAAAGAATTGCAGCGCGCCGACTTGGTTTCGGTCGAGCGCCAGAGTCGGAAGCTCCTCTATCGACCGCGCGCTGAATCAGTCGATCAGTTGATGGAGTTTCTTCTCTTCAATTGCTGCGGCGGGAAAAGCTGTACGCCAAAGCGCACCAAGAAATTGAGAGCAAAATGAAAAAGACTTACAACATCCTGTTTCTGTGTACCCACAACTCGGCAAGATCGATCCTTGGCGAGGCGCTCGCGACCATGAAAACCCATGGGCGTTTCATTGGGTATTCCGCAGGTTCGACACCAGGAACTCAAGTGAATCCGTATGCGCGAGAACTTGCCTTAGAGTTGGGCTATCCCGCTGAGCGGCTGCGCTCGAAAAGTTGGGATGAGTTCGCTGCACCCACTGCACCGATCATGGACTTCATCATCACCGTCTGCGACAACGCAGCAGGCGAGGCGTGTCCCGTGTGGTTGGGTCACCCCGTCACGGCGCATTGGGGCTTCCCTGATCCGTCTCGCGTCACGGGAACCGACGATGACAAGCGTCGCGCCTTCCGCGATGTGATGATCGGACTCAACAGGCGAATTGATATCCTTGCCAACCTGCCGCTCGAGCAACTCGATCACTTGAGCCTACAAGAGCAGACCCGAGCGCTCGCAAAGATATGAGCGACATTTCGCGGCGGCTCTCGTTTCTCGATCGCTATCTGACGCTCTGGATTTTCGCTGCGATGGCAGCGGGAATCGGGATCGGCTATTTCGTTTCCGAAGCAGAGTCCTTCATCAACACGTTTCAGGTCGGTACGACGAATCTGCCGATCGCTATTGGTCTCATACTGATGATGTATCCGCCGTTTGCGAAGGTGCGGTATGAAGATTTGCCGACGGTCTTCAACGACGTCCGTATATTTATCACGTCGCTGCTGATGAACTGGATCGTTGCGCCGTTGTTGATGTTCGGGTTGGCAGTCTGGCTCGTCCCTGATCAACCCGAATACTTCGCGGGTCTCGTGCTGATCGGAATTGCACCCTGTATCGCAATGGTCATCGTGTGGAATGATCTGGCGAAAGGATCCACGGAATATGCCGCAGGACTCGTGGCGTTCAACGCCGTCTTTCAAGTGCTTTTTTTCAGCGTATATGCCTATGTATTTTTAACTTTGCTGCCGCCGTATTTCGGGCTGAACGCTTCGATCGTCGATATCGAGATCGGACAAATCGCACGCACAGTGTTCATCTATCTCGGCGTGCCGTGTATCGCAGGATTCACAACACGCTATTTGATGCTGAAATTCG